>NZ_VIDT01000562.1 GCF_006519715.1 Ideonella azotifigens | reverse complement strand
AAGATCCCTTCCGCTGGCGGCGGGCCGGGCAACACGCTGGTCGCCGCGGCCGATGGCTGGCTGTGGTTCCCGCTGATGTTCGGCAACAAGGTCGCCGCCATCCACCAGACGACCAAGGAGTTCCGCGAGGTGGCGCTGCCGCGGCCTGTCAGCATGCCGGTGGGCCTGGCCTCGGCAGGCGACGGCGTGATGTGGGTGGCCGAGTTCCGCGGCAATGCGCTGGCCCGCATCGACATGGCCACCGCGAAGGTCGACGAGTTCCCGGTGCCCTGGGCCAACGCGCTGCCCAGCGCGGTGGTGGTGGACGAGACCGGCGCGGTGTGGATGTCGCTGATGGGCGAAAACGCCATCGTGCGCTTCGACAGCGCCACCAGCCAGTTCACCCGCCACGCGCTGCCGCTGGCCGACAGCAACCCGCTTTACCTGCTGCCCGACGGCCACGGCAACCTGTGGGTCAGCGCCGCGAAGGACGACGGCAGCTACGTCGCCCGCTTCGACCGCGCGCAGCAGCAGTTCCAGGTCTACATGACCACCGAAGCCGGCGCCAACCCGACCGGCATGCTGCTGGACGGCAGCGGCCTGTGGGTCGCCGAAGGCGGCAGCGGCCACCTCTCGCGGCTGGACCCTGTGACCGGCGGCTGGGCGCGCTATCGCATCCCCGGCGCCAAGCCCGAGCCGGTGCGGCTGGCGCGTGACGCAGAGGGCCGCATCTGGATCGCCGACGGCGGCGAGATCGGCAGCGTTGGCGGCAACCAGCTGGCCGTGTTCCAGCCGTCCACCGCGCGCTTCACCACGCTGCCCATGGCCAACGGCCAGGCCAAGCCCATGGGCATCTACGCCGGTGGTGCCGGCGGCATCTGGTTCACCCAGCAAGGGGCGAACCGCATCTCCCTCATTCCCACGGACGCCATCTGACATGAACACCATCGGACTCGACATCGCCTACCCCGTGCCGGCCGCGGCGGTCATGGAAGCCTTCTGGCGCGCCGAACACTGGCCCGGCCTGACGGAGCACGTGACCGGCATCACCTTCCACTACGAAGACGCGCAGTGCCAGGTGCTGACCATGGCCGTCAACAGCCGCGGCAGCCATGCCTCGTTCCAGACCATGCGCTGCCGCCAGCGCAACCGCATCTACTACTTCCAGCCCACGCCGCCGGCCTTCCTGCGCATGCACGGCGGCTACTGGGAGATCACGCCGACCGAGCAAGGCTGCAAGGCCGTGAGCCACCACGAGTTCGTGGTCAACGAGGACGAGGCGCGCCACTTCGCCAGCACCGTGCTGGGCTGGGACGGCCAGGGCGACGTGGCCGAACGCATTGGCGAGCTGCTGCGCGCCAACAGCCGCCAGACCATGGAAGCGCTGCGCAACGCGCTGGCCAGCGCTCAAGCCGAGTCCGCCGCCGTTGCCACCGACGTGGCCTAGCCAGGAGACCGCCATGCACACCACCTTCCTCAGCCTGGCCCTGGCCGGCGCGATGCTGCTGCCCACGTTGGCCCTGGCCGCGGCCCCCTCCACGGACTTCGGCACGCCCACGGCCGTGACGCCGGCGCCGACCACGCTGCACCGGCTGCAAAGCTCCGCCGGCAAGACCTTCACGATGGCCGAGTACACCGTGCCGACTGCCCATGCCGTGCCGCACATCCTGGCCATCGACCAGAACGACGCGGTCTGGTTCAGCGAAAGCGGTGGCCGCTTCGCGCGCAATTTCATCGACGTGCCGGCGCAGTCCAAGATCGGCCGCATCGACGTGGGCGGCACCATGTCCGAGTGGTACCTGGGCGACGCCGAGACCAGCCCGATGGGCATCGAGTTCGACAAGGCCGGCGACCTGTGGATCACCGAGCGGCTGGCCAACCGCATCACCCGCTTCAAGCGCGACGGGCAGAAAGTCCACTACCAGGTGCCCACGCCCGGCGCTTGGCCGACCGGCCTGGCCATCGACCCGGCAGGCGACGTCTGGTTCACCGGCACCAAGGCCGACAAGATCGGCGTGGTGCGCATCAAGACCGGCCAGGTCGAGGAGTTCGCGCTGCCGGCCAAGGCGACGATGTCCACCGGCATTGCCGCCTCGCCGGACGGCACGATCTGGATTGCCGAGCGCGATGTCAACATCATCGGCAAGTTCGACCCCAAGACCGCCACCTTCACCCAGTACAAGCTCTCCACGCCTTCGGCCCGGCCCTGCGGCGTGACGGTGGACAAGACCGGCACCGTCTGGTTCACCGAGCGCGGTGCCGGCAAGCTCGGTCGCATCCTGGCCGACGGAACGGTGCAGGAATTTGCGCTGGAGAACCGCCAAGCCGGGCCCTTCATCATCGTGGCCGACCAGTTCGGCCAGATGTGGTTCAGCGAGCTGTTCGCCAACAGCATCGGCCGCTTCGACCCGGCCACCGGCCAGTTCGAACACTTCCCGATCAGGGGCGACAACGCACACCCGGCGGGCCTGGCCATCGACTCCAAGGGCAACGTCTGGTTCGCCCAGCAAAGCACCAACAAGCTGGCCACCATCATCCGGGCCGACCTGGGCTACGTGGGCGGTGAACAACGGGTCTCGCAGGCAAGCCCGGCCGACCCGGTGGCCGACGCGCTGAAGGGCTACCGCTACGACCCGATGGAGATCCCGACCACCGACTCGCTGCCCGGCATCGTCAACATCGACAAGCGCGGCACCGTGTGGTTCACGCAGATGGGCGGCGGCTTCGTCGGCCCGGGCTTCCCGCCCGGCCCGGCCGGCAGCAAGGTCGGCTATGTGCGCGACGGCAAGCTGCACGAGCTGGCCATGCCCACGCCCGAATCCGGCCCGACCTCGCTGGGGCTGGACCCGGTCAACGACGACGTGTGGGTCAGCCTGCGCGCGGCCAACAAGATCGCCCGCATCCGAAACGATCAGGTCACCGAGTTCACGGTGCCGGTGCCCGACAGCCTGCCGGTCGGCGTGGCGGTGGACAGCAAGCACAACGTCTGGGTGGCCCTGAGCGACGGCAACGCGCTGGCCCGCATGACGGCCGAAGGCGAGTGGCGCGTGCTGCCGCTGCCGGCCCCCAACCTGGCGCCGCGCACCGTCTTCGTGGACCACGAGGACCTGGTCTGGTTCGCCGAGAAGCAGGGCAACCACGTGGGCCTGGTGGACCAGCAGAAGTGGCGCGTGGACCGCTGGAAGATTCCCACCCGCATGGCCTGGCCGCTGTCCATCGTCGAGGACGAGAAGGGCGACATCTGGTTCGCGCAGATGCGCTCGGACAAGCTCGGCGTACTGGACCGCCACACCAAGCAGATCCGCGAGTACGCGATGCCGGTCAACTCGGCGCCGTTCAAGCTGTCCTACGACGCCGGCAACCACGCGATGTGGGTCTCCACGGTGTTCGGCAACGCGGTGATGCGCTTCGACATCCCGAAGGGCGAAGTGGTGGCGCGCTACCCGGTGCCGCAGGACGGCGTGTGGGTGGGCGGCATCGACCGCGACGCCGACAGCTGCTTCTGGATCACCGAGCAGTTCGGCAACCGGGTCGACCGGCTGTGCATCGACGGCGTGTCCAAGCCACTGCGCGCAGCCAAGGCGGACTGAGGCCATGGACCGCCAGGACTTCGTGCTGCACCGGGTGGCCTTCGCCGGCCTGCCCTACGCCG
>NZ_VIDT01000561.1 GCF_006519715.1 Ideonella azotifigens | reverse complement strand
CTTGGCCGCCCACTTGGGTCTGAGCGCTGGCCGGGTCAGCCAGATCCTGGGTGTGCTGGAAAGCCGCGGCCGGGTGTTGCGGCAGCGCCAGGGGCAGGAGAACTGGGTGAGCTGGGCCACCCAGGCCGAGGCGCAGCCGGCCCCCGCCCAACCATCCGCCAAGACCCCGTCCACCGCTGCCGCTCCCCTGCACCTGGCCGTGCAGGTGTTCGGCCGGGCCGCCTGAGCACTGACCCGCATGCGCCCAGCCGTCATCAGCTTCTACAGCTACAAGGGCGGCGTCGGCCGCAGCCTGCTGGCAGCCAACCTGGCCGTGGCCCTGGCCCGCGAAGGCAAGACCCTGCTGTGGGATCTGGATGTCGAGGCCCCGGGCCTGCACCACATCCGCGCCCTGGGCGTGGAGGGCCACCGCAAGGGCTTCTTTGAATGGCTGGGCACCTGGCAGGCCGACAAGGCCCGGCCCGTGGGCCCGCAGGATCTGCAGCGCTTCGACGAACTGCTGCGCCCCACGCCGTTCACCGATCTGCAACTGCTGCCGGCCCATGGCCAGGAGGCCGATGCCGCAGCGCTGTACTTCGGCATCGACTGGCCCTATCTGCTGGGCAGTGGCGCCGAGCCGGGCCGTGCGCTGTTTCAGGAGTTGTTTGAGCACTTGGGCCGGGCTGGCTACCGCCATGTGCTGATCGACACCCGCACGGGCCTCACCGACCTGGGGGCCCTGCTGGCCGGCGTGCTGCCCGATGCCACGGTGCTGGTGGGTGGTTACGGCCGGCAGAACCTGGCCGGCCTGGGCCGGGTGTTCAAGTCGCTCAAGGGCATTGATCGCAGCCTGCGCCCCAGCAACACCGATCTGCAGCTGTTTCCGGTGGCATCCCCCATTCCGCAGGACGATCCCGCACTGGTCGAAGCCGGCAAGCGCGTCTGGGCCGATGCGCTGGGCGTGCCCGACATCGCCTCGGTGCGCGAGATCGGCTACGACCCCAGCCTGCCCTTTGGCGAAGAGCTGCTGATCCTGCAGCCGCAACGCCGTGTGGCCCAGGACTACGAGCGTGTGCGCGCCGACCTGTCGGCCTTTGTGGCCACGCTGTTCGCCGACCAGGCCGCGGCCCAGGCTGAGCGCGAGGCGCGACCGGACGTGTTTGAGCGCGACCGGTCCGACCCGCGTGGCTCGCGCGCTGCCCAGGGCAAGCGCTTTGAAGACCGCGTGGCCGATCTGCTGCGCCTGCTGGGCTACACGGTCGAGCGCGAGCAACTGATCGGCCCCGACCGCGTGGACCTGCTGGCCCGCATTGAATCGGGCCTGGACACGCTGACCTATTTCGTCGAGTGCAAAGACCATCGCCAGGCCGTCAGCAAGGAAGTGGTCGATCTGTTGGGCTTGTGGCTCAGCAAGCCGCAGGCCCAGGCCCTGCACGCCCGCGGTATGGTGGTGGCCCGCGCCTTCTCGCCGGCCGCGCTGGCCAGCGCCAAAGACCTGGGCATCACGGCCGTCACGCCGCAGGATCTGGAGCGCCGCCTGCTGGACGTGGACCGCTACCTGCACCAGCTGGTGGCCGACTTCGAGCAAGGCCCGCTGGCCAGCAGCTATGTGGACCAGCGCACCCGGCCAGAAGGTGCCGAGCAAGCCGGCATCACCGACCTGGTGGCCCACGGCCTGGAATGGGCCAAGGGCCGCGGCAGCCGGTTGTGGGTGCTGCTGGGCGACTACGGCACCGGCAAGACCGCCTACACGCTCAAGCTGGCCTACGAACTGGCCAAGCGCGCGCGCGATGATGGCCAGGCCCCTGTGCCGCTGCGGGTGAGCCTGCGCGACTTTCCCAACAAGGTGCGGCTGGATGAACTGCTGGCCGAGCGCTGGCAGCAGGCCACCGGTCAGCGCAAAGACCCGCGCGTGCTGCTGCACCTGGTGCAGCGCGGGCGCATCGTGCTGATCTTTGATGCCTTTGACGAAATGGGCATCGCCACGGCCGGGCGCAGCGTGGTGGAGCAGTTCCGCATGCTGGTGGGCATCAGCGCCCAGGCCGGCGACACCGCCGGCGGCAACCGCGTGCTGGTCACCTGCCGCGAGCAGTTCTTCAAAGACCATGGTGATGCCTTGCTGGCCGCTCACGGCCAGACCGACAGGCTGGCGCCTTCGGCCTTGCAGGATGTGGCCCAGCGCTTTGATGGCGACATCCGCTCGCTGGCCCTGTTCACGCCGCGGCAGGTGCGGCAGTTTCTGACGCTGCGCCTGGGCCGGCAGCAAGGCAGCGAGGCCATGGCCTTCCTGCAGCAGCAAAAGCTGCTGGAACTGGGCGACCGGCCGCAGCTGCTGGACATCATCATCGCCACCCTGCCGGCGCTGAAAGAACGCCAGACCCAGGGCGGCCAGGCGCTCAGCACCGGCGCGCTGTACCTCAGCTACACCAATCGCTGGCTGGACGAGTTCAAGCCCGCCGAGCGCCAAAGCAGCAGCGACACGCTGCGCAGCGTGCTCGAAGAGCTGGCCTGGCTGCTGTGGCAGCGCGTGGGCCACCGGCTGCATTACGGTGACTTGTATGCCCTGGTCAAGCAGCGCAGCGATTGGCGCGGCCAGCTCGACCCCAACCAGCTGGATGTGGAACTGCGCACCGCAGCCTTTTTATCGCGCACGCCCGATGGGCACTACGGCTTCTCGCACCGCAGCTTTCTGGAGTACTTTCTGGCCCGGCGCATCAAGGCAGCGGCCTGCCTGGGGCCTGACGATGCCGACTTCGCAGCGGTGCTGGACATTCCTCAACTGAGCGCCGAGGTCTGCAGTTTTGTGCATGATCTCGTGCCGGCCCAAGGCTCTGGAGCCGAGGCCGGCCCGCAGCGGCAGGCCCTGCAGCAGCAAGTGCGCAGCCTGCTGCAGCCTCAGCGCCAGCCTGTCGCCGCAGCGGCGGCGCGGGTCAATGCGCTGCTGCTGGGCCATCACCTGGGCCGCTTGTCGCTTGCTCAGGGGGCAGACCCGGCGCACGAAGACTGGCTGCCGGAGGCGGCCAACCTGCAGGGCCTGGACCTCAGCGAGATGGCCTTGCCCAACCTGCGAGCCGCGGGCGCTGATTTGACCGGCAGCACGCTGCGCGGCGCGGTGCTCAACGGCGCCCAGTTGTGCGGCGCCACCTTGGAGCGAGCGGACCTGAGCCAAACCGTGTTGTCGAAGGCCGATCTGTCAGCGGCCCGCCTGCGCGGCGCTTGCTTCAACGACACGGAGGCACCCTGGCTCAAGCTGGTGGGCAGCGATGCACGCGAGTCGCAATGGCTCAATGCCGATTTGGCCCTGGCCGAACTGGACGGCGTCGATTTTGGCCAGGCCGATCTGCGTGCGGCCCACCTGTCCCATGCTGGCGGCCGGCCGCGGCTGGATGGTGCCCTGCGGCAGGGGCTGACCGCCCGCTCGGCCCAACACTGGCCTGAGGCGCAGGACTGCCAGCCACCCTGGCCCCAATTGCGGCTGGCGCCTGGGCAAAGCCATGTTAGCGCAGCCAACGCTGTGACGTTTAGCCCGGATGGCCGCTGGCTGGCCAGCGCGGGGGGGGACCGCAGCGTGCGGCTGTGGGACGCGGCCAGCGGGCAGGTGTTGCGCGTGTTGCAAGGCCACGAAGACGGGGTTCAGAGCGTTGCGTTCAGTCCCGA
>NZ_VIDT01000560.1 GCF_006519715.1 Ideonella azotifigens | reverse complement strand
CGGCGACACCGCCGGCCGAGCCCACGCGGGCCAACTGGCTGAAGAAGCTCACGCAAGGGCTGTCGCGCACCGGCTCCAGCATTGCCCAGGTCTTCACCGGCACGCGCATTGACGACGAGCTCTACGAAGAACTGGAAGCGGCGCTGCTGATGGCCGACACCGGCGTGAAGGCGACCGAGGCCTTGCTGCTGGACCTGAAGCGGCGCGTGAAGGACGCGAAGGCGACCGAGCCGTCGCAGGTCAAGGCGCTGCTGGCCGAGGCGGTGACGGCGCTGCTGAAGCCGCTGGAGGGCGCGCTGGTGGTGGGCGAGCACCAGCCGACCGTGATCATGGTGGTGGGCGTCAACGGTGCCGGCAAGACGACCAGCATCGGCAAGCTGACGCGCCACCTGGCGGATGCTGACCAGAAGGTGCTGCTGGCCGCGGCCGACACGTTCCGGGCGGCGGCGCGTGAGCAGCTGGCGGTGTGGGCCGACCGCACGCAGGTCGAAATCATCAGCCAGGAGAGTGGCGACCCTTCGGCGGTGACTTTCGATGCCGTCAGCGCGGGCAGGGCGCGTGGCTGCGATGTGGTGATTGCCGACACGGCCGGTCGGCTGCCCACGCAGCTCCACCTGATGGAAGAGCTGAGGAAGATCAAGCGCGTGATCGGCAAGGCCCAGCCGGACGCGCCGCACGAGGTGCTGCTGGTGGTGGATGGCAACACCGGCCAGAACGCGCTGACCCAGGTCAAGGCCTTTGACGATGCGCTGGGGCTGACCGGGTTGATCGTCACCAAGCTGGACGGCACGGCCAAGGGCGGCGTGCTGGCGGCGATTGCCCGCGAACGGCCGCTGCCTGTCTACTTCATCGGCGTGGGCGAGAAGCTGGAAGACCTGCAGATGTTCCGCGCGAGCGAGTTCGCGCAGGCTTTGCTCAGCTGAGTGGGCACGGCGCCGCCCGGGAGGGCTGGCGCTACAGCAGGGCCAGCGCCTCGGCGATGGCGTCTTGCTCGCCGGGCCGCACCACGCGGGCGAGTTCCTGGCCGTCGCGCAGCAAGATCAGCGTGGGCCAGAGCTTGACCTTGAACGAGCGGCCCAGCGCACGGCCCGGGCCGTCCTCGATCTTCAGGTGGCGCAGGCCGGGATGGGCCGCCAAGGCTGCATCGATGAAGGGCTGTGCGCCGCGGCACCAGCCGCACCAGTCGGTGCCGAACTCCAGCAGCGTGGCGCCGCTCAGCGCATCGACTTCGGCCCGGCTGGGCGCTTCGGGTTCATAGGGCACGGAGGTGGGCATGGCGAGGTCTCCAGGCAGTGTTCACGTCATGGATGGACCCTGGAGACACGCCAGGGTTCAGCGGGTTCAGAAACCCATGCCACCGCCCATGCCACCCATGCCACCGGGGCCACCCATGCCTTTCATGCCGCCCATGCGCTTCATCATCTTCATCAGGCCGCCGCCCTTCATCTTTTTCATCATGCCCTGCATCTGGTCGAACTGATTCAGCAGGCGGTTGACGTCCTGGATCTGCACGCCGGCGCCGGTGGCAATGCGGCGCTTGCGGCTGGCCTTGCTCTTGCCATCCATCAGCAGGCTGGGTTGGCGGCGCTCCTTGGCGGTCATCGCGTTGAGGATGCCTTCCATGCGCTTCATGTCGCGCTCGGCCTTGTCCATGTCGGGCTGGCCGGCCTTGGCGGTCATCTGCGTGGGCAGCTTGTCCATCAGGCTGGACAGGCCGCCCATCTTCTTCATCTGGCTGATCTGGGCCAGGAAGTCGTTCAGGTCGAAGCCGCTGCCGCTCTTGAGCTTTTCAGCGAGCTTCTGCGCTGCCTCGACGTCCACGCCCTTCTGCACTTCCTCGACCAGCGCGACGATGTCGCCCATGCCGAGGATGCGGCCGGCGTGGCGCTGGGCGTCGAAGACTTCCAGGCCGTCGATCTTCTCGGAGGTGCCGGCGAACTTGATCGGCGCGCCGGTGATCTGCCGCACTGACAAAGCCGCGCCGCCGCGCGAATCGCCGTCCAGCTTGGTCAGCACGATGCCGGTCAGCGGCAGTGCTTCCTTGAAGGCCTTGGCGGTGTTGATCGCGTCCTGGCCCTGCATCGCGTCGACGACGAACAGCGTCTCGACCGGGTTCAGCGTGGCATGCAGGTCGCGGATCTCGGCCATCAGCGCTTCGTCGATGGCCAGCCGGCCGGCGGTGTCGACCAGCAGCACGTCGAAGTAATGGCGCCTGGCGTAGTCGATCGCGGCCAGCGCGATGTCATGCGGCTTCTGGTTCGGCTCGGACGGGAACCATTCGGCACCGGCCTGCTTGGTCACCATCTTCAGCTGCTCGATGGCGGCCGGGCGGTAAACGTCGGCCGAGACCGTGAGCACCTTTTTCTTGCGCTTCTCGATCAGGTGCTTGGCCAGCTTGCCGGTGGTGGTGGTCTTGCCGGCGCCCTGCAGGCCGGCCATCAGGATGACGGCGGGCGGTTGCGCGTTCAGGTTGATGTCGGCCACGCCTTCGCCCATGGTCGCGGCGAGTTCCTTGTTGACCACCGAAACCAGCACCTGGCCTGGGTTCAGCGAGCCGACCACTTCCTGGCCCAGCGCTTTTTCCTTCACGCGGGCGATGAAGTCGCGCACCACGGGCAGCGCGACGTCGGCTTCCAGCAAGGCCATGCGCACTTCGCGCATCATCTCTTGTACGTTGTCTTCGGTGATGCGGGCCTGGCCGCGCATGGTCTTGACCAGGCGTGACAGGCGATCGGTGAGGGTAGTGGCCATGCGTGCGGGGCAGTGCGCTCCTTTGCGCCAGCACGGAGGGGCTGGCCGCAGGGCGCCGGTAAACTGTGAGGATGATTTTATCCGCCGCCCCCGCTGACCCCCTGGCCTGGTTGGCCATCGTCGGCTACCTGGCGGCGGCCTGGCCCGCGGCACCCGGCCAGCGCTGGCCGCTGCGGGTGTTGGTGGCGGCATGGTGCCTGCATGCGCTCGCCCTGTTGGCAGGCACCGGCATCTGGGCGCCCGACGTGCCCGGCGAGCCGGAGCGAGGCCTCTTGATCGGCTTTGCGCCGGTGCTGTCGTTCACGCTGTGGCTGGTGCTGGCGGTGCACGTGATCGAGAGCCGCCTGTTGCCGGTGGTGGGCATGCGGCGTGTGCTGGCCTTGTTCAGCGCGGCTGCAATGCTGCTGGCCTGGCTGTTCCCCGGTGAGCTGCGCGCGGTGGCGCATTCGCGCTGGGCGCCGCTGCATTGGGTGCTGGGCCTGGCTTCCTACGGTCTGTTCGGCACCGCGGTGCTGCACGGCATGATGCTGGACTCGGCCGAGCAGCGGCTGCGCAGCGGCGGGCCGGCGACCGCCGCTTTTGGCATGCCGCTGCTGCGACTGGAGCGGCTGACCTTCCGCTTCGTCGAGGCCGGCTTCGCGGTGCTGACGCTGGCGCTTGCGCTGGGCCTGAGTTTTCCAGGCTACTGGCGCTGGGACCACAAGACGGTGCTGTCGCTGCTCGGCTGGGCCACGTTCGCGGCGCTGATTGCCGGCCGGCAGTGGCGCGGCTGGCGCGGCCGGCAGGCCACGCGCTGGCTGTATGCCGGAGCTTTGCTGCTGCTGCTGGCTTACGTGGGTTCGCGCTTCGTGATGGAAGTGGTCCTGCAGCGCCAGCTGACCTGAAGGCCGC
>NZ_VIDT01000056.1 GCF_006519715.1 Ideonella azotifigens | reverse complement strand
GTCGAATGGGTGGCCGCGGCGGACAACTACATCGAGCTGCACGCCCCGCCCGCCTGCCACCTGGACCGCCGCACGCTGGCCGAATTCCTCGCCCACCCGGCCGCCAAAGGCTTTGTGCAGGTGCATCGCTCGCATGCGGTGAATCCGGTGCATGTGCTGGGCATCGCGCCGCTGCCGCGCGGCGAGGCCCAGCTGACTTTGCGTTCCGGCGAGACGCTGCGGATTTCGCGCAGCTTCCGCGATGCTTTGAAGTAGATCCGCCAACTCGCCCCAGCCGCCGTCCACTTCGCCCCAGCGCGCTTGAGCGGCGCGCACCGGCCGGCGATGCTGGCGGCATGAACGCTACACCCCTCGCGCCAACCGCAGCCGGGCGCCTCTTTTTCCTCGACTGGCTGCGCATCCTGGCCTTTGCCCTGCTCGTGCCTTACCACGTGGGCATGTACTACGTGAGCTGGGACTGGCATGTGAAGAGCCCGCATGCCGGTGGCGCGATCGAGCCGCTGATGATGCTGACCTCGCCGTGGCGGTTGTCGCTGCTGTTCTTCATTGGCGGCGCGGCCACGCAGGCGCTGCTGCGGCGCGAGAGCGGCCTGGGCTTTGTGGGCCAGCGCAGCAGCCGGCTGCTGTGGCCGCTGCTGTTCGGCATGCTGGTCATCGTGCCGCCGCAGGCCTATGTGCAGGCCCTCACGCAGCTGGGCTTCGTGGGCGACTACGGCGCGTTCATGCAGCGCTACCTGCAGGGCGGCAAGCTGTGCAGCGGCGCCAACTGCATTGACCTGCCGACCTGGAACCACCTCTGGTTCCTGCCCTACCTGTGGGTCTACAGCCTGATCGCCTGGGCACTCGTGCGCTGGGCGCCTAAGCTGCTGGACGCTGCCGCTGCGCGCCTGCCTGTGGGGCCGTGGGGCCTGCTGCTGGGCCTGGCCTTGCCGACCATGGCCGCGCGGCTGATGTACGGCCTGTTCCCCTCCACCCACAACCTGACCTGGGATTGGTACAACCACGCGCAATACCTCTGGGCCTTCGGCCTCGGCATCGTGGGTGCGCGCGCAGGTGACCGGCTGTGGGCCGGACTGCAGGCGCAGCGCTGGCGGGCGCTGGGCCTGGCCTTCGCCGGCTGGGCATTGTTGTGCCTCTATTTCTTCGGCCCCTGGCACGACCAGACCATGCCGGACGGGCTGCTGACAGCCCAGCGCCTGCTGTGGGGTGCCACGCAGTGGTGGGCCATCGTCGCGGCCTGCGGTTTTGCGCGGCGCTGGCTGGACCATGACGGCCCGTGGCGCCGGCGCCTCACCGGCGCGGTCTTCTGCCTGTACGTGATGCACCAGACGGTGATCGTGCTGCTGGCCTGGTGGCTGCAGCCGCTGGCGCTGCCGCCGGTGCCCGAAGGCCTGCTGCTGATCGCGGCCACCTTCGCTGCCAGCGGCGCGGTGTACCTTGCGGCCAGGCATGTGCCGGTGCTGGCGGGGCTGCTGGGCATCGTGCGCGCCAAGCCGCTGCCAAGTGGCTTGCCGGCCCGGTCACTGGCCTGATACGCGCCGCAGCGAGCCTGGCTTTGCCAAGTTCGCCGCGAACCTGAGCCGCTTCGTGCGGCTTTGGCGGTGGGCTGCCGGGGCGGCTTGGCTATGATCCGCGGCCCCCTCCTGTTGCCGCCATGTCCTCCGCCTCGCCTCCGCCCCCGTCCACGCTGAATGCCGCCCAGATGGAGGCGGTGCACTACCTGAGCGGGCCTTGCCTGGTGCTGGCCGGCGCGGGCTCGGGCAAGACGCGGGTCATCACGCAGAAGATCGCCCGGCTGCTGCAGGCGGGGCTGCAAGCCAAGCAGATCGCCGCCATCACCTTCACCAACAAGGCCTCGCTGGAAATGCGCGAGCGGGCCAAGAGCCTGGTGGGCGCGCGGGCGGCGAAGGACCTGGGGATCAGCACCTTCCACTCCCTGGGCGTGCGCATGCTGCGCGAGGACGGCACACGGCTGGGCCTGAAGGAGAAGTTCTCCATCCTCGATTCGGACGACGTGCTGGGCGTGATCCGCGACGCCGGCTCCTGCACCGACAACGCCATCGCCCGCAAATGGCAGTGGACCATCAGCCTTTGGAAGAACCAGGGCCTGGACAGCGATGGCGCGATGGCCGCCGCGAAGGACAGCGACGAGCAGCTGGCGGCTCGCGTGATGAAGCTCTACGAAGAGCGGCTGGTGGCCTACCAGGCGGTGGACTTCGACGACCTGATCAGCATGCCGCTCAAGCTGATCCAGAAGATCCCGGAAGCGCGCGAGAAATGGCAGAACCAGTTCCGCCACGTGCTGGTGGACGAATACCAGGACACCAACGCCGTGCAGTACGAGCTGCTGAAGGCGCTGGTGGACCACCCGGACGAACGCCGCCGCGGCATGTTCACGGCCGTGGGCGACGACGACCAGAGCATTTACGGCTGGCGCGGCGCGACCATCGAAAACCTCAAGCGCCTGCCCGAGGAATTCCCGAACCTGAAGGTCATCCCGCTGGAGCAGAACTACCGCTCCACCTCGGCCATTTTGCGGGCGGCCAACGAGGTGATTGGCGGCAACCCGAAGATCTTCCCGAAGAAGCTCTGGAGCGACCTGGGCGAAGGCGAGCCGGTGCGCATTGCCGAGTGCGACAGCGAAGACCACGAGGCCGAGCGCACGGTCGCGCGCATCCAGGCGCTGATGGCGCAGGATCCGCGCATCAAGCTGTCGGACTTCGCGGTGCTCTACCGCACCAACTTCCAGGCCCGGCCCTTCGAGCAGAAGCTGCGCGCCGCGCAGATCGCCTACAAGGTCTCCGGCGGCCAGAGCTTTTTCGACCGGGCCGAGATCAAGGACCTGTGCGGCTGGCTGCGCCTGCTCGTGAACCAGGACGACGACCCGGCCTTCCTGCGCGCCATCACCACGCCCAAGCGCGGCATTGGCCACACCACGCTGGGCAAGCTGGGCGAGTTCTCCGGCAAGTGGAAGCTCAGCATGTTCGAGGCACTGTTCGCCGAGAGCCTGGGCGTGGCGCTGCCGGGCAAGGCCATCGACTCGCTGCACGAGTTCGGCCGCTACCTCAACGATCTCGAATACAAGGCCCGCACGACGATTGGCGCCGAGGCTGCCAAGCCGATGCTGCTGGAGTGGCTCAAGGAGATCGGCTACGAGCAGCACCTCTACGACAGCGAGGACAGCGAGAAGGTGGCCGCCGCCCGCTGGACCAATGTGCTGGACTTCATCGACTGGGTGGCCAAGCGCTGCGGCGGCGAGATCAGCCAGGACGGCGGCATGACCGTCGAAGGCGAGAAGAAAAGCGTGCTGGACGTGGCGCAGACCATCAGCGTCATCCTCAGCCTGGCCGAGCGCGGCGAGGAGCAGGACGTGGTGACGCTGACCACGCTGCATGCATCGAAGGGCCTGGAGTGGCCGCACGTGATCCTGGTCGGCATCAACGAGGGCATCCTGCCCTTCAAGAGCGACGCCGAGGACATGACGCCCGAGCGACTGCAGGAAGAGCGCCGGCTGATGTACGTGGGCATCACGCGCGCGCAGAAGACGCTGCTGTGCACGACGCTGCGCCGCCGCAAGAAAGGCCGCGAAACCGTGGCCGGCATTCCCAGCCGCTTCATCAAGGAGATGAAGCTGGACCTGGCCGGCAGCAAGGAAGACCCGAAGGAAAAGTTGAAGCGCATGCGCGAAGCGCTGGCCGCCAAGGTGGCAGGCGCGCCACCGCCTGCCTGATCCTTCCGCCTGCCTTCAATCCGCCAGCAGGTGCTGCTGGTGGGCTTCGTGGATGGCTTCCGCCTTCGACGAGACGTTCAGCTTCTCGTAAATGCGCCGCACGAAGCTGCGCACCGTGAAGGGCGAGAGCTGCATCAACCTGGCAATCTCGTTGGCGGTGAAGCCCTTGGCCAGGTAGCCCAGCACCTCGCGCTCGCGGGCTGACAGGGCTGGCGCACCATCGTTCGCTGCCGCGGGTGTGGTCGGCGTGGGCGGCGCGATGGAGCAGGTCACCTGCGCGTCGTCATCGATGCTCACGACGATATTGCACGCCGCCCGCGGCCCATGCGCCGCGCGGCTCAGGTCCGATACCGCCTGCATCGCCGCGCACAGCGCTCTCAGGAAGCCGGGGTCGTTGCGGGCAGTGTCGAAGGCGGGCACAAAACCCTGCGTGGCATCGCTCCAGGCGAGGCGGTAGGCGTTACTCATTTTGGGGCTCCAGGGCAGTCGGCGGCATGGAATGGACTGTCGGGGAGCGACCCCTGCGCCGTCCTTCAGCGGCGCTTGTGGCTTGTTAAGCCTTTTGAACCCACGGCTTCTGCCGCGGCGATTAAGAACTTTTAAAGACCGCTTAAGAAGCCTGGTGCAGCGCTGACGCGCCCTCGTCAAACCGGAGGATGGCCGTAGCGCATTCGTTCTACGGACGCCGAGCCGGCGCTTTCCTACGATCAAAACGTGATGGCTGAAGGCTTGCGAACCCCGCAGCGGCAGCCCCCACATCTCCAAGATCGCAAGGGAAACAACACCATGACCTACTTCCTGTTGACTGGCCAGAAGCTCCGCGCTGGCGAACACCTCACGTCGCCGGACGGCAGCTGTTTTCTCACGCAGCAGCGTGATGGCAACCTTTGCCTCTACCAGGGCCCCGGACCGGAGGCACGGGGCGGCTGCATCTGGGCTGCACTGGGCGCCTCGCTGCCGCAGGGCGACTACTTCGCCGCGATGCAGGGCGACGGCAACCTCTGCGTCTACCGCCAGAAGCCCGACGGCAACACCGACTTCATCTGGAGCACCGGCACCGTGGCACCGGGCGGAAAGTTCATGGCGGTGGTTGAAGACGCCGGCCTGCTCACGGTGCGTGTTGGCGAGGCCGACGAGCACGCGAAGCAACCGGTGCTGTGGGCCTCGCGCCGTTTGCGCCTGCTGAGCTTCAACACCCACTTGATGGAGGGCTCCGCCATCGTGACAGGGGCGAAGCTCACCGGCAAGCTGCCGGTCACCTTTCGCGACGATGAGCGCCACGCCTTCATCGTGGAGAAGGTCAAGCAGTCTGGCGCCGACGTGGTGGCGCTGCAGGAGGTCTGGTCCGCCAACCGCATGGACAACATCCGTGACGACCTGAAGAGCGTCTATCCGCACAGCATCCGGGGCACCAGCGGGGCCTTGAACCGGGCGGGGTCTGGCATCGTGCTGGTCAGCAAGTTTCCGCTGGAGGACTGGCAGTTCAACCAGTTCCCCGAGACTTCGGAGGAAGACAGCGAAGATGCCTGGGCCACCAAGGGCGTGCTGTCGGCCACCATGAAGCTGGACGGGGGTGTGAAGCTGCGCATCGGCATGACCCACGCCTGGACCAACGCGGGCAACAAGGATGCCCGCTGCACCAACATCGAGAACCTGATCGGCTGGACCCTGGGCGGCCGGGGCGACATGCCCGCGGCCTTGCTGGGCGACTTCAACGTGCACCGCATTGGCGACCCGGCCAAGTTCGCCACGCTGGAGAGCTTGATGGCGGCCCAGGGCGCGACCGACAGCTGGACCCGCGTGCACGGCCCGGACCAGGCGCTGGCCTCGGCCACCGACGACCACATCCACAACACGCTGGATCAGTTCTTCACCCCGGGAAGCGACACGCCCGATTCCGACTGCCTGGACTACGTCTACCTGAAGGACGGCGCGCAGACGCCGCTGCGGCCGCTGCAGGCGACTGTGCTGCGCGACTGGCACTACCCGCTGAATACCTCCAACCCCGCGTGGTACTGGGTTCACAAGGGCACCCTGGCGCACCTGCCGTCTGCCGCGGTGGCCGGCGACAAGCTGTGGGTGGCCACGCGCGCCGCGCATGACCGCAGCCTGCAGATCAGCCGCTTCGACCAGGCGACCAAGCAGTGGCGCCACGAGGTGCTGCCGGACGTGAGCAGCGACGGCGCGCCAGGGCTGGTGTGGTTCGCGGGCTGCCTGCACCTGTTCTTCCAGCAAGACCGGCAGGTGATGAAGATGGAATCCGTCGATGGACGCAAGTGGTCGCGAGCCGAGAGTCAAGGCGGTGAAATGCGCTCCTCCGGCGGCGTGTGCGCGGTGGTGCACCAGGGCCGGCTGTACGTCTTCTGCCGTGATCCGAATGGCGAGCAGGTCTGCGTGCACCAGTGGGGTCCTGGGGGCTGGTCCAAGCGGGACTGGCTGCACATCGACACACCGCACGACATTGCGGCCGCGTCGCTGGGTGACACGCTGTGTGTCGTGACGGTGGATGCCGGCTCGGGCAGCCCGCGTGGGCTGATGCGCGCGGTGCTGAACCACACCGGCAAGTGGCAGCCAGCGCAGCTGGAAAGAGGCGCCACCGCGACCGGCTCGCCCGGCATCACCAGCCGCAATGGCCGCTTCGAACTGTTCTACCGCGAGCCCGGCGGCGCCGGCATGTTCCATCGCTCGTCTGCTGACGGCCTGAACTGGTCCGGCCAGGACTTCGATGCGCGCCTGGCGACGATGGACACGGTCTGCCCCGCGGCATTCGGCGATGACTTGCTGCTGTTCTACGCGCATGTGCACGAAAGCGGCGAGGGCTACGCGAAGCGCGCACTGGCGCACAGCCACTACCCGGCCGGCGTGCAGCTCGACGCTTCGGACCACTACCCTTACCAGGTCGACCTGGTCTGGCCGCAGGGCTGACGAGGCCCGAGGCCTGCGCGTCGCGCAGGCCTTGTTCAGCGCGCTTTGGCCGCTGGCAGCCCCATCGCCCTGAAGTCCTGCGGCGCCATGCCGTAGGCCCGGCGGAAGGCGCGGGTGAAGTCGGAGGCGCTGTTGAAGGACAGGCCGTAGGCGATGTCGATGATGGGCTTGTTCGGTGCGCTCAGCAGCTCTTCGGCGGCCTCGCGCAGCCGGCAGTTGCGGATGTACGCGGCCAGCCCGCCCTCGGGCTCGAACAGGCGGTACAGCGTGGCGCGTGGCAGCCGGAACTGCAGGCGGATGCCGTCGGGCGACAGCGTGTCCTGGTGCAGGTTCTCCTGCACATGGTGCTGCAACCGGTCCAGCAGCGCCATGCGCACGGCATTGCGCGCATGGCCGTGCAAGCGGGCCTGGCGGCCGAATGCGGCCAGCATCAGCTCGGCACCGCTGCGGATGGCGCGCTCGGCTTCGGCTGGTGGCAGGCGCGGCAGGGTGGTGGCCAGCGTCTGCAACTGCGCCAGCAGCAGGCGGGCCAGTGACGAGGTGTAGGTCACGACCTGGCCGTGGATCGCCGGGGCATCGGGGATCACGGCCTCCACCTTGGCGCGCGGCAGCATGAAGGCCAGCACGCGAGCCTGCGTCGGGCGGTGCATGCGCCAGGGCTGGCGCATGTCCAGCGCCAGCACGCCGGGCATGAACTGCGTGGACCGGCGCGGCCGGTGCCCCTGGGCCACCGATTCGATCAGCCCTTCTACGGCGACGTGGAAGACGTAGTCGTCCAGCGTGTCGGTGCCAATGCGCGCGGCGCTGCGCAACTGGGTCACCGCGTCGCTGCGGATGTCCATGAACACCATGTCGCTCAGCACATGGGTGGCGATCTCGCCGTGGAAACCTGCAGCCACCTGCGAGCGTGAGAGCGGCACGTCCAGCGAGCGACCCACGTAGTCGCGCCAGGCCGGGGCCTGCAAGGTGCGCGCCTCGGCAGCCACGCTGAAGTGGTGCCGCAGCACCGCGGATGCCTCGGCCGGGGAAGCGGTGGCACCAGGGTGCGCGTAGCGCTGCGCTGGAGAGGCCAGGAGCTGGCGCACGGTGGGCGAGTAATCGCTGGTCATGGAAGAACTGCTGGCCATGAAGAGGAGGGCAAGGCGGTGTACCCCCAATCCTGGGGATTCATTTTGGCAACTGAGACACCCGGTCAAGTCGCCGGCCGCCGCTGAAGAAAATCACGCGGCACCCCAAGCGGCTTGGCGCGGCGCCGCTTGAGCGCTGGTGTGCGCGGCCGCCGAGTGTGTCGCAGGTTTGCCAGCGGCCAGTGTGAGCGGCCGCTGGCGACGCGGCTGTAGCGCATTTGTTCTACGGACAGGCTAGGGCCCGCTCCCTAGCATCCCGCCAACCCTCTTTCCCTCCAATTCTCCCGCCATGAACCACGCCTATCGCCTTGTCTGGAGCGAACTGTTCCAACGTTTTGTCGCCGTGCCGGAGACAGCCAAGGCGAGGGGCAAGCGCAGCGGCGCGGTGCTGCTTGCGGCGGCTGCCTTGAGTGGCGGTGCCTTCGCTGGGCCCACCGGCGGTGCGGTGAGCACCGGCAGCGGCACGATCACGCAAAGCGGGAGCACCACGACCATCACCCAGGGCAGCCAGAACCTGGCGATCAACTGGGCGACCTTCAACGTGGGCAAGGGCGAGAGCGTCAAGTTCGTGCAGCCCGGGGCTGCGTCCATCGCGCTGAACCGCGTGCTGGGCACCGATGCTTCGAGCATCAATGGCAGCCTCACGGCCAACGGCCAGGTGTGGATCCTGAACCCGAACGGCGTGCTGTTTGGCAATGGCGCGAGCGTCAACGTTGGCGGTCTCGTTGCATCCACGCTGAGCATGAGCGACAGCGACTTCGCGGCCGGCAAAGCAAGCTTCAGCGGCAACGGCAACCAGGGCGGCGTCGTCAACCAGGGTAGCCTGACCGGCGGCTATGTTGCGCTGATCGGCAAGCAGGTCAGCAACAGCGGCACCATCACCACGCCCAACGGCACGGCAGCACTCGCCGCCGGCGACAAGGTCACACTCGACTTCAGCGGCAGCCAGCTGCTCAGCGTCACGGTGGACGAAGGCACGCTGAACGCCTTGGCCGAGAACAAGGGCTTGATCCGCGCAGACAACGGCAGCGTGCTGCTGAGCGCCAACGCGAAGAACGCGCTGCTGGACACCGTGGTCAACAACGAAGGTGTGATCGAAGCGCGCGGCATCGACAGCAGCGGCGGCAGGATCATCCTGCTTGGCAGTTTCAACGGCGGCACCGTGAAGGCCGGCGGCACGCTGGACGCCTCTTCGGTGAACCATGACGGCGGCTTCATCGAGACCAGCGGTGCGCATGTGCAAGTGGCAGACGGTGCGCAGATCAGCACACTGTCGCAAAGCGGCAAGACCGGCACCTGGCTGGTGGACCCGACGGACTTCACGATCAGCGCGGGCAGCGGCGCGCAGACCAGCAGCGGCATCGGCGCGGGCACGCTGGCCAACAGCCTGGCCAGCAACAACGTCACGCTGGCGACCGACAACAGCACCGGCACGGACAGCGGCGACATCAACGTCAACGCAGCGGTCAGCTGGAGCGCCAACACGACGCTGACGCTGAACGCCTACCGCAACGTCAACCTCAACGCAGCGATCACTGCCACTGGCGAGGCAGCCGGACTGGCGCTGAACCATGGCGGTGACTACAAGGTCAACGCCCCTGTCACGCTCAGCGGCGCCAACGCCAGTCTCAGCCTCAACGGCAATGCCTACACGCTGATCCACAGCATGGCCGAGCTGCAGTCGGCCGACAACCACGGCCTGCTCGCGCTGGCGCAGGACCTGGACGCCAGCGACACGGTCTACGGTGGCGCGGTGATCGGGACGTTCTTCGGCACGCTGGCCGGCCTGGGCCACACCATTCATCAGTTCAACGTGGCGGGCGCAGGCAGCCTCGCCGGGCTGATCGGCCAGATCCGCAACGGCGCCGTGGTGCGCGACCTCAGCCTGGTGGGCGGCAGCGTGCAGGCCTCGGGCCCGGGCGCGGGCGCGCTGGCCGGGCTGAGTGACGGGACGATCCTCAACGTGCATGCCGCCGTCGATGTCAGCGGTGGCGACGATTCGGGTGGGCTGGTCGGCTACAACACGGGCCGCATCACACGGTCGGACGCCACCGGCACGGTCACTGGCGGCAATGACACCGGCGGGCTGATCGGGCGCAACAAGGGCAACCTGGACCAGGTGTGGGCCAGCGGTGACGTGACGGGCGCATCGTATGTCGGGGGGCTTGTCGGTTTGCAGACCGAGGCCGTGACCCTCAACAACGCCCATGCCAGTGGCGACGTCAGCGGCAACCTCTACGTTGGCGGCCTGGTCGGCGTGGCCTACAACACCTCGGTCTTTTCCAATGTCTATGCCACTGGCAACGTCACCGGTCTCACCGGTTCGGTCGGCGGGCTGGTCGGCCACAACGACGCCTCTTTCATCATCAGCGCCTTCGCCACCGGCAACGTCAAGTCCGCCGGTGGCGAAGGCGTGGGCGGCCTGATCGGCTCGGCCAACTACGACAGCACGGTCGTCTACGCCTATGCCACTGGCGACGTGAGCGGCGACTCGCGCGTGGGCGGCCTGATGGGCAAGGGGGCCGGCGTGCTGACCGATGTCTATGCCAGTGGCCATGTCAGCGCCAGCTATCAACCTGGCGGCCTGATCGGCGGCTTCGACGGCTTCTACCCCACCGTCACCAACGGCTACTGGAACCTGGAGACCACCGGCCAGTCCACCAGCCTGGGTGGCGGCACCGGGCTGAGTTCCGCGCAGATGATGCAGGCGTCCTGCTTCAGCGGCTGGGACCTGGCCAGCAGTGGCGGCAGCAACGCCGTGTGGCGCATTTACGAAGGCCAGACCGCGCCCTTGCTGAGGTCCTTCATGCCAGCGCTCACCGTCAGCGCCGACGGCGTCAGCAAGGTCTATGACGGCACGGTGAATTTCAGCGGCGGCGGCTACGCCACCAGTGACGCTGGCGCCGACCGCAGCCTCATCCTCGGCACGGCGGTTTACGGCGATGCCGGCAGCAAGAACGTTGGCAGCTACAGCATCGGCCTCAGCGGCCTCTATTCCGGCCAGTTTGGCTACGACCTGAGCTTTGCCGAAGGCACCGCCAAGGTCACCGCCGCCAGCTTGACCGTCAGCGGCGGCACCGCGGCCAGCAAGACCTACGACGGCACGACGCTGGCGAGTGTCAGCGGTGGCAGCCTGGGCGGGGTGCTGGCCGGCGACAGTGTCGCCCTCAGCCAGAGCGGCAGCTTCAGCGACAAGAACGCCGGCAGCGGCAAGACAGTCACGGTCACCAACAGCCTGGCCGGCGACGATGCGGGCAACTACGTGCTGGTCGGCCCGGTGGCGAAGGTCGCCGCCGACATCGACCCTGCGCAACTGCAAGTGAGCGGTGCGCAGGCGAGCAGCAAGACCTACGACAGCACAGTCGTGGCACAGCTCAGCGGCGGCAGCCTCGTGGGCGTGGTTGCGGGCGACCAGCTGGGGTATCACCTGAGCGGCAGTTTCAGCGACAAGAACGTGGGCACCGGCAAGACCGTGAGCATCACCGGCGCGCTGTCCGGACCCGATGCCGGCAACTACGTGCTCGGCCCCCAGGCCGGCACCGCGCAGGCCGACATCTCGGCCGCCACCCTCTACCTCGTCGGCGGCACGGCCCTCAGCAAGGTCTACGACGGCGGCACCGCAGCCAGTGTCAGCGGAGGCCGCCTGGATGGCCTGTTCAACGGGGACCTGGTCACCGTCAACCAGAGCGGCAGCTTCGGCGACAAGAACGTGGGCTACGGCAAGCAGGTCGCCGTCTGCCGCAGCCTGGGTGGCGCCGATGCCGGCAACTACCTGCTGCTCAATCCGTCAACCGTCATGGCGGCCGACATCACGCCCAAGCTGCTGTCGGTTGACCTCGTGGCGGCTGACAAGACCTACGACGGCTCGTCCCGCGCCAGCGTCACCGGCAGCCTTGGCGGCGTGATTGCCGGCGACGCGGTTTCGGCGGATGTCGTCGGCTACTTCGACGACAAGAACGTTGGCACGAACAAGAGCGTCAGCGTGGGCCTTTCCCTGCTGGGCACGGACGCCGGCAACTACACCTTCAACCGCCTGGGTGCGAGCACTGCCAGCATCAGCGCGGCGACCTTGACAGCGAGCGGCGGCACGGCGGCCAACAAGACCTACGACGGCACGACCCAGGTCAGCCTGGGCCAGGGCACGCTGCTGGGCCTGCTGCCGGGCGACAGCGTCAGCCTCAGCCAGAGTGGCAGCTTTGTCGACAAGCATGCCGGCACGGGCAAGACGGTCAACGAACAGTTCGCCATTGGCGGTGTCGATGCCGGCAACTACGTGCTGGCCAATGCCACCGGCACCACCACGGCCGACATCGCCGCCGCCACCTTGCTGGTGGCCGGCACCGTGGCGGCCAACAAGACCTATGACGGCAAGACCGCCGCAGTGGTCGGTGGCGGCCAACTGATGGGCGTGCTCGCCGGCGACAGCGTCACGCTGAGCCAGAGCGGCGCATTCGTTGACAAGAACGCCGGCAGCGGCAAGGTGGTGGTCGTGACCAACGACCTGGGCGGCAGCGATGCGGGCAACTACGTCGTCGCCAACGACAGCACCACGGCCAACATCGCGCAAGCCCAGCTGACCGTGACCGGCGCCAAGGCGCAGGACAAGGTGTTCGACGGCACCAAGACCGCCACCGTCACCGGCGGCACGCTGACCGGCCTGGTCGCGGGCGACGACGTGGCGCTCAGCCAGACCGGCCAGTTCGTCACCGCCTTGTGGGGCCACTACAAGCCGGTGGTCGAAACCTTCGCCATCAGCGGCGCGGATGCGCAGAACTACCAGCTCACCAAGACCCAGCAACTGGGCCAGGCGGACGTGTTCAAGCCCGCGGCCGTGACCGTGGCCCAGCAACTGAAGCTGGCCGCGCTGCTGAGGGGCCTGGGCCTGACGGTGCTGGAGGCCGACGCTGCGGCGCGCTGAGCTCGCTTCCGCCGGCCGCTGCGATGCCGGCCGCCCACGCTGCACGGGCGTGGGCGGCCGGCTGTAGCGCATTTGTTCTACGGACAGCGGCGGGGCCGCTTCCTAACATTCCGTCAGCCCCTTCTTCCTCATCCTTCCCTGCCATGAACCACGCCTACCGCCTTGTCTGGAGCGACCTGTTCCAACGTTTTGTCGCCGTGCCGGAGACTGCCAAGGCGCGTGGCAAGCGCAGCGGCGCGGTGCTGCTTGCAGCGGCGGCACTGAGCGGTGCCGTGCTGGCCGGGCCGACGGGCGGTGCGGTGAGCACGGGCAGTGGCACGATCACGCAAAGCGGCAGCACGACCACCATCAACCAGGGCAGCCAGAACCTGGCGATCAACTGGGCGACCTTCAACGTGGGCAAGGGCGAGAGCGTCAAGTTCGTGCAGCCCGGGGCTTCGTCCATCGCGCTGAACCGCGTGCTGGGCACCGATGCTTCGAGCATCAACGGCAGCCTCACGGCCAACGGCCAGGTGTGGATCCTGAACCCGAACGGCGTGTTGTTCGGCAACGGCGCGAGCGTCAACGTGGGCGGCCTGGTAGCGTCCACGCTCAGCCTGAGCGACAGCGACTTTGCGACCGGCAAGACCAGCTTCAGCGGCAACGGCAGCCAGGGCAGCGTCGTCAACCAGGGCAGCCTGACCGGCGGCTACGTGGCGCTGATCGGCAAGCAGGTCAGCAACAGCGGCAGCATCACCACGCCCAACGGCACCGCAGCCCTCGCAGCCGGCGACAAGGTCACGCTGGACTTCAGCGGCAGCCAGCTGCTCAGCGTCACGGTCGACGAAGGCACGCTCAATGCGCTGGCCGAGAACAAGGGCTTGATTCGCGCAGACAACGGCAGCGTGCTGCTCAGCGCCACAGCCAAGAACGCGCTGCTGGACACAGTCGTCAACAACGAAGGCATGATCGAGGCCAAGGGCATCGACAGCAGCGGTGGCAAGATCATCCTGCTGGGCGGTTTCAACGGCGGCACAGTGAAGGCCGGCGGCACGCTGGACGCCTCGTCCGTGAACCACGACGGCGGCTTCATCGAGACCAGCGGCGTGCATGTGCAAGTGGCAGATGGCGCGCAGATCAGCACACTGTCGCAAAGCGGCAAGACCGGCACCTGGCTTGTCGACCCGACGGACTTCACGATCAGCGCCGGCAGCGGTGCGTTGACCAGCAGCGGCATCGGCGCGAGCACCCTGGCCACGAACCTGGCGACGAACAACGTCACGCTGACGACCGACAACAGCAAGGGCAGCGACAGCGGGGACATCAACGTCAACGCCGCGGTGAGCTGGAGTGCCAACACCACGTTGACGCTGAACGCCTACAACAACATCAACCTGCTGGCCGAGCTCACCGCCACTGGCGCGAATGCCGGCCTGGTGCTGAACACCGGCAATTACGCCGCCTCCGGCAGCGTGCGCAGCGGCGCGGACTACAAGCTGCACGCGCCTGTGACGCTCAGCGGCGCCAATGCCTCGCTGAACGTCAACGGCACGGCCTACACCCTGGTCCACAGCCTGGCGGACCTGGAGGCCATCAACAGCCAGGGGCTGGCCGGGCACTACGCGCTGGCGCAGGACATCGACGCCAGCGCCACGGTCTACAGCGGCGCGCTGATCGCCAGCACCGACAGCCCGTTCACCGGCAACCTGGCCGGCCTGGGCCACGCAATCAAGGGCTTCACCATCGCCGAGGCTTCCGGCCAGGACGTGGGCCTGATCGCCGCCGCCGGCAGCGGCAGCGAGATCCGGGACCTGGCACTGCAAGGCGGCAGCGTCAGCCTGGGCGAGTACGGCTTCGACGCCTACATCGGCGCGTTGGTGGGCCACAACTGGGGCAGCGTCCGCAACGTCAGCAGCAGCGTGGACGTGTGGGCACCGCAGGGCTCCAACGTGGGCGGCCTGGTCGGCTTCAACTTCGGCAGCATCACCGGTGCAGCGGTCAGCGGCAGCGTGACGGGGCACGACATGGTGGGCGGCCTGGCGAGCTACAACGCCGGCAGCATCAGCGACAGCACGGTGAGCGGCAGCGTCAGCGGCGTCAATGCCGTGGGCGGCCTGGCAGGGGTCAACTGGAATGCGATCCGCAATGCCTATGCGGCAGGTTCAGTGCAGGGCCAGTCCCAGGTGGGCGGGCTGGTGGGCCTCAATGGCGGGGAAATCCGCTACCTGGTGTGGGACGGCAGCAGCACCGGGCAAGCCAGCGCCGTCGGCACTTCGGCCGGCGGCTACAGCAGCAACATTGGCAACGCCGCGGGCGGCAGCAAGCATGGCGACTATGCCAACCTCGGCAACTGGCACGAAAGCGCGCCGGGCTCGGGCTTCTGGGTGGCGAACGACGTCGACGGCCAGCCGGCCTGGATCATGGTGGACGGCCTGCGCCCGGTGCGCGTGGCCGAGTACGTGCGCGGCATCCACACCGTGCGTCAGCTGCAGCTGATCGGCTACGACCTTGGTGCCAGCTACACCCTGGCCAACGACATTGCCGCCAGCCCAGCCGACAACGCTGGCCAACTGGGCGACAGTGGCTTCGTGCCGCTGGGCACTGCCGCCGCGCCCTTCACCGGTAGCCTGGATGGCCAGTCGCACAGCATCGACGGCCTGGTGATCAACCGAGCCGGCCAGGACAACGTGGGCCTGGTGGGCGTGCTGGGCAACGGCGGCAGCATCAGCCACCTCGCGCTGAGTGGCGGCAACACCACCGGTGGTACCCACGTAGGCGGCCTGGTCGGCCTGGTCAACGCGGGCGGCAGCGTCAGCGACGTGCGGGTCAGCGGCAGCGTCACCGGCAGCAGCGCGGTGGGCGGGCTGGCCGGCCTGAACCTGGGCACCATCGCCGGT
>NZ_VIDT01000559.1 GCF_006519715.1 Ideonella azotifigens | reverse complement strand
GACGCGGCCGAGGCCGCGAGCCGCGCCAAGAGCAGCTTCCTGGCCAACATCAGCCACGAGATCCGCACGCCGATGAACGCCATCATCGGCCTGACCCGGCTGCTGGGCGAAGGCAGCATCGATCCGCTGCAGCGCGACCGCCTGGCCAAGGTGGATGGCGCTGCGCACCACCTGATGGGCCTGATCAACGACGTGCTGGACCTCTCGCGCATCGAGGCCGGCAAGCTGTCGCTGGAGACGGTCACGTTCTCGCCGCGCGCGCTGGTCGAGCGCATGGTCGGCATGGTGGAGCTGAGCGCGCGCGACAAGGGCCTGCAGCTTCGCACCGAGCTGGACGAGCGCCTGCCCGCGCTGCTGCAGGGCGACGAGCGGCGGCTGGGCCAGGTGCTGCTGAACTTCCTGGGCAACGCGGTGAAGTTCACCAGCCAGGGCGAGGTGGGCTTGCGCGCGCAGTGGCTGCGCGACGAAGGCGCCCAGGTCTGGCTGGGTTTCGAGGTCTGGGACACCGGCATCGGCCTGACGCCCGAGCAGCAGGCCCGCGTGTTCGACGCCTTCGAGCAGGCCGACGCTTCGACCACGCGCCAGTTCGGCGGCACCGGCCTGGGGCTGACCATCAGCCGCGAGCTGTGCCAGCTGATGGGTGGGCAGATCGGCGTGGCCAGCCAGCCGGGCGAGGGCAGCCGCTTCTGGATCGCGCTGCCGCTGCTGCGCCAGGCCGAAGCGGACGCCGGTGCCTTGCTGGCGCCCAGCGTATTGCCGCAGTGGCCCGGCCGGCGCGTGCTGGTGGTCGACGACAACCCGGTGAACCTGGAAGTGATGCAGGCCATGCTGGGCCGCCACGGCCTGGTGGTGGACTGCGCCAGCGATGGCGTGGTGGCCAGCACGCTGGCCCAGCGCCACCCCTACAGCCTGATGCTGATGGACATGCACATGCCGCTGATGGACGGCCTGGAGGCCACGCGCCGCATCCGCCGTTTGCCGATGCACACCGGCACGCCCATCCTGGCGATGACCGCCAACGTCTACGAAGACGACCGCGAGCGCTGCCGCCAGGCTGGCATGAACGCCCACCTGGGCAAGCCGATCGATGCGCTTGCACTGCAGGTGGTGCTGGCTGCCTGGCTCGGCGAGCCGTCCGCGGGTGTGTCCTAAAGCTTGCCTACGCAGCCCGGCGCGCCGCACTGGCAGGTCAGCCGGCCTTCGTGGTGGGTCTCGCCGTAGTTCACGGTGATCTCTTCGCCCACCTCGATCTCGCGCAGCGCATAGAACTCGATGCGGCCGGCAATGATGCGCAGCTGGCCGTTGGGCTGGCAGCTGTGGTTGGTGAAGCGCATCGGGTCGCTGGACTGGGCCAGGTCGATGGCGGTCTTGTCGGAGACCTCTACGATCATGATGCGCTTGAGCGTGGCCGCGCGGCGGCGCGCCTCGGCAATGCTGATGCTCTCGCCCCGCACCTCGCCGATCTTGTGCCAGCGCGGCACCACCTCGGCCGCGAACACGCCGAAGCCATCGATCGGGCTGCGTTTCACCGTCACGTCGTACTTCTGGTAGGGCGGACGGACGGCGAGGGTGCCCATGACGTCGATCAGGCGAGGCGTGGGCCGCGGTTCGGGCGAGACGGGCGGTTGAGGCGTGAGCTGCGGCAAGGTGTCAGCGCAGGCCGGTGGCCTGGGGCAGTTGCGGAGCGGGCACGATGGCGTCGTTCTTCCAGCCCTTGGCGCGGTGCTCGGCCACCACGTTGGTGTAGATGCCGCCGCGCACATACCAGCGCGCGGTGATGCGGGCGTAGCGCGGTTGGGTCACGCCGACGATCTTCGTCAGGATGTCGTTGGTGACCTTCTCGTGGAACGCGCCTTCGTGGCGGAAGCTCCACATGTACATCTTCAGGCTCTTCAGCTCGATGCAGAGTTCGTCGCAGACCATGTCGATGGTGAAGTGCGCGAAGTCGGGCTGGCCGGTCAGCGGGCAGTGGCAGGTGAACTCGGGGATCTGGAACTGGATCACGTAGTCCCGCTCGGCGGCCGGGTTCGGGAACACATGCAGTTCCTTCGAGGGCGCGGTCGGCGGGTTCGGCGGCATGGGGCGCTCTTGCGCAGCCTCCTTGGCGATCTTGACGGCCTTCACCGGCTTGTCAGCGGACTTGGCGGCTTTCTGGGCAGATTTTTCGACGGATTTGTCGGCAGAAGGAGCGGAAGAACGGGCCATGGCAAATGCAAATGGACGCCCGCCGGCGCCACATGGCGCACAGTCAGGCAAACAAAGGGGCCACGGGCTGCTGCACCAACCCGGGAAGAAGGGGTGCGATGCTATCATCCCGGCCAGTCAGGTCACCGAATGGCGACCTAAAATTCCAAGTAAATCAATGACTTAAGGCGCAGTCCACAGCGCCGCGACGGGTATTCGAATGCCTTGCCGCGGTGCCAGCGTGGGACTGCGTGTCACGCCCCATTTCATGCGGCTCAACCAGATCAAGCTGTCAGGCTTCAAATCCTTCGCCGAGCCCACCACCTTCCAGCTGCCGGGCCAGCGCGTGGGCGTGGTCGGGCCGAATGGTTGCGGCAAGTCCAACATCATGGACGCGGTGCGCTGGGTGCTGGGCGAGTCCAAAGCCAGCGAGCTGCGTGGCGAGTCCATGCAGGACGTGATCTTCAACGGCTCCGGCAACCGCAAGCCGGCCAGCCGCGCCAGCGTGGAGCTGGTGTTCAGCAATGAAGACGGCCGCGCCGGTGGTTCGTGGAACCAGTACGCCGAGATCGCCGTCAAGCGTGTGCTGACGCGCGACGGCACCAGCAGCTACTTCATCAACAACCAGCCGGTGCGCCGCCGCGACGTGCAGGACGTGTTCCTTGGCACCGGCCTGGGCCCGCGCGCCTACGCCATCATCGGCCAGGGCACGATCAGCCGCATCATCGAGTCGCGCCCTGAAGAGTTGCGGCTGTTCCTCGAAGAAGCTGCCGGCGTCTCCAAGTACAAGGAGCGCCGCCGCGAGACCGAGCTGCGGCTGCGCGACACGCGCGAGAACCTGACCCGGGTCGACGACATCCTGCGCGAGCTCAACGCCAACCTCGACAAGCTCGAGCGCCAGGCCGAGGTCGCCACGCGTTTCCACGGCCTGCAAAAGGCCGGCACGCTGAAGCTGCACCAGCTGTGGTTCCTCAAGCACCGCGACGCGGCCGCCGAGGAAGACCGCCTGAAGCTGGCCACGCTGGACGCGACCAACGCGCTGGAAGCCAAGCTGGCCGACCTGCGCCACGTGGAAGCGCAGCTGGAAGTGGTGCGCCAGTCGCACTACGAAGCTTCTGACGCGCTGCACGCCAAACAGGGCGACCTGGCCCAGGCTTCGCTGGAAGTGAGCCGGCTCGAAGAGCGCATCCGCTACGTGGTCGAGGGCCGGCAACGCGCCCAGGCCCGGCTGGCCGACCTGGAAAGCCAGAACCAGCAATGGGCTCAGCGCCGGGACGACGCGGTTGCCGAGCAGGAAACCATTGCCGAGCAGATTGCCGCCGCCGAAGAGCAGGCCGAGATCCTGGCCGCGCAGGCCGAAGAAGAAGCCGGGAGCGGCCCGCAGCAGGAAGAGGCGGTGCGCGCAGCGCAGGCGCGCGCCAACGAGCAGCGTGGCCGCGTGGCCCAGGTGCAGCAGCAGATCCAG
>NZ_VIDT01000558.1 GCF_006519715.1 Ideonella azotifigens | reverse complement strand
GCCTCCGCCACCGCTGCTGCCTCCGTCGGTACTGCCGCCGCTGGTGTCCCCACCACCGGTGCCGCCTCCGCTGGTGCCGCCGCCACTGCTGTCTCCACCACCCGTGCTGCCACCGCCGCCCGAGGTTTCGGTCGAGCCGATGGTCGTGCCGCTGACGGCATCGGTGTTCCAGCTCGGCTGGTTGCCACTGCCGCCGCCGCAGCTGGCGAGCAGGAGGAGAACGGCAAGATTCACGGGGATCCTGGGCCAGGGATGCAGGGGATTCATCATGGTGGCGATCAGAAGCTGTAGGCCAGGCCCAGTTGAAGAGAGGTGGCACGGAAGGGATCGATGCCCAGCGAGCCGTGGCCGCCGATCCGCCACTGCGCGCGTTGTTCGTAGCGCTCGACCTTGGCATCTGCCGTCCAGGCACCCAGGGTGTACTCGGCCTTCAGTCCTGCCGTGAAGGCGCCGAAGGCCGAGAGTCGCTGGTCGTCCGAGCTGTAGGTGGCTTCGGCCGGCAGGCCTGGGTAGACCTCGACGTCGGTCACCGGGTCGTGATAGAACGAAGCGGAGGACTGGGTGTAGTAGCGCAGCAGCGGCGAGAGCTTGAGGCTTTCGGTCACCGGCTGCACCCACTGTGCGTCCAGCGAATGCGCGCCGATGCCGAAGCTGTCGTGGTAGTAGCGGTAGCCGGTTCGCAGCGTGGCGCCCCATCCCTGCATGTGATGGTTCCAGCGCAGCTGGAAGACGGTGGTGAAGCGCTCTCGGGGCCGGCTGTCGAATTGCTTGTACGGGTCGCTGAAATACCCGTTCCCGAAATTCAGGCCCAGCGTCGCCTGGATCAGGTCGTTGCGCGTGAACGCGCGTGTCACCCCCACCATCGTCTCGATGGTGCGTTTGTGATCCTGAGCGACCCCCAGCACGCCGCCGCCGGTGGGCGCTATGGTGTCCTTGCTCAGGCCGAGCGCCGCCGTGAGGGTGTTGTTGTTGTCCTCGGTGGACCAGCGGCCCTCGACGGACAGCGCGTTGGAGACGTAGTCGTTCTCGCTGGAGTGCGACACGCCCACGGCCAGGGCAGAACGCTCGCTGAAGTGCGTGACCTTGAGGTCGCCGGCCACCCGGCGATCGCTCATCCGGCTGGCACCGCTGATGTCGCTGTAGTAGCGCGGGGTGGCGCCGGACACTTCGTCGACCACCGCCGAGGCGTCGACCAGCCACTGCCTGCCGATCGGCAGGCTCAGCAGGGCCGACGGCGAGCTGACCTGGATGCGCTTGAAGGTGGAGGGCTCGCTGCCGTCGTAGAACGGGTACTGCGTCTTCACCGACTGGCTGTCCTGGTAGTGCAGGTACTTCAGCGCGATCAAGGCCTTTTCCGGCGCTTCTTCGGCCAGCGCGGGGCGTGGCATCACGCCGGGCACTGCCAAGGCAGCCGCGGCCAGCCAGCCGAGCGGGCGGGCGACATCAGTTGCAGCCACAGCCGCCTCCGCCCACGCCGCCGCCGCCAGCGGCCGCCTCCTTGCTCTGGTAGATGTGCTGGGTGTAGCGCTGGTCCAGCGCGTCACCCCCCATGGTCATCTCGGGCTTGGCCAGGTTGCCCTTCTCCCAGGGCTTGGGCCCTGCAGACAACCAGTCGGAAGAGGGCGCCTCCTTGCCAGAGTGCGATCCGGGCAGCGCGCAGCCGGCCAGCGACGACAGCACCACCAGGGCGGCGAACAGGCGAGGTGTCATCGCCGCGCTTCCAGTGCGCGGGCAATGCGCTGCTCCAGCACGGCGGCGTCTTCGTCGCGGAAGCCGGCGTGCACGCTGTCGATGAAACCGTTGGCGCCGATCAGCACCGAACTGGGCATGCCCTTGACGCCGAACAGGCCCGGTGTCTTGCCCTGCGTGTCGAAGCCGATGGTGAACTTGGCGGGCACCTGGGCCAGGAAGTGCTCGGCATCTTCACGCCGCTCGTCGAGGTTGATTGCCACGATGCGCAGGCCTGCAGGCCCGTACTTGGCCTGCATCTCGTTCATCCAGGGGAAGGATTTCTTGCAAGGCCCGCACCACGAGGCCCAGAAATCCAGCAGCACCACCTGGCCCTGGAAGCTCCCCAGGCGCAGAGGCTGGCCGCCTGCGGCGGTCGCACTGATCTCCGGTGCGAACTGTCCTGGTGCCACTGCCGCGGCGGGTGAGGCCGCGGCAGCGCAGGCGGCCAGTGCGACAGAGGCAAGCAGGCGAGCGGCCCAAAGATTGTTCTTCATCACGGTTCTTTTTCTCACGGTTGTCTGTCCTTCTCACTTCACAGCCGAACGCCGGCCTGCCCAGGTCAGCAGCAGCGCCATCAGGGCGAGGGCGAGCAAGGCCTCGAAGGAAACGGCACCGCCGCCACCCACGTTGGTCACTTCTGTTTTCGCCTCGGCCTGCAGCGGCACCTCCAGCGCGCTGGTGTCTGCGGCCACGATGCGCAAGGTGCCTGTCGCGCTGCCCCCGGTGCTGGGTGCGAACTGCACGGCCAGCGTGCAGGAGGCGCCCGGGGCCAGCGTCCACGGCATGCTGGCGCAGGCGTCGCTGGCGGCGGCAGCCTGCACCACGAAACCGCCTGTCGTGCTGACGCCGTTGAGGGTCGCCGTGGCATTGGACTGGTTGGTGACACGGATCACCAGCGGCTCGCTGCGGCCCCCGGTCCGCACGACGATGGCGCGGAAGTCCAGCGTGCTTTGGTCGGCCACGAAGGGCGACGAGAGATTGCCCCCACCACCGCTTCCACCACCGCCACTGCCTCCACCACCGCTGCCGCCACCACCGCTGCCACCGCCGCCAGTGCTGGTACTGGCCGCACCGACACCGCTGAGCGCGATCTCGGCCGGGTTCTCTCCGTCCGAAGCCACGAGCAGGGTCGCGCTCAGGCTGCCGGCGCTGTCCGGGACGAAAGAGACGACGACGGTGCAGCTCTCGCCTTCGGCCAGGTGCACGCCGCCCAGGCATGTGCCGCCGCCCACCGAGAAGGCCTGCGGCGACACGCCGGCCAGGCCGAAGGCTGACACCGCCACCACGCCGGGCCCTTTGTTCACCAGGGTCAGTGCATCCGAGGCCAGGGACTTGCCGACCTCGGTGGTGGCGAAGGCAATTCTCGTGTCGCTGCCCTGCCAGACCAGCACGGGCAGTGCGCTCGTCACGCCCAGGCCCGTCAGCACGATGCTGTTGGGCGAGCTGAAGGCATTGCTGACGATCTGCACCTGTTCCGCCGCGGTGGCGCCGGCCGGCGTGAAGCTGACGCCGATGCTGCATGCGCTGCCGGCTGTCAGTTGCGGTGGACAGTCGTGGTTGACGCTGAATTCGTTGGATGAGCTGGTGATGGAAGCGATGTTCAGCGCCGCGCTGCCACTGTTGCTGAGGATGGCCAGATGGGGGGACGAGGTGGTGCCCAGCGCCACCCGGCCGAAGCCCAGCGCCACCGGCGAGAGGCTCAGCGAGGGAGCGGGTGTCGCGATGGCCTCGCCCGACAGCGAGACCGATGCCGTGCCCGAGGGGGTGTTGGACGCGATGTCCAGCGTTGCCACGCGCGTGCCCAAGGCGCTGGGCTTGAGTGCCACCGTGATGGTGCAGGTGCTGCCGGGGGGCACGTTCGAGCCGACCTGGCAGGTCCCGCCAAGCACCATGTCCGCGGCATGCACGCCACTGGCGCTGATGCC
>NZ_VIDT01000557.1 GCF_006519715.1 Ideonella azotifigens | reverse complement strand
GATTTCCGCGACTGGCTGCCAAGCTGGCGGTGCATGCGCTGCGCCGCTGGCAAGGTCAAGCCCCGCGGCCACTGGCCGAACTGCCGGTGCTGCCGCTGCCTGGCGGCGAGCCGCGGGTGCGTTTGCCAGACGGCAGCGAATATGCCTTGAGCCTTTCGCATGCCGCCGGACTGGCCTGCGCGGCGAGTTTCCTGCCAGCCTGGCGACTCGGCATTGACCTGATTTCCCAAGGCCGCGCGCCGCCGCATGATGAGGCGTGGTGCCATTCCACCGAATCCAGGTACTCGGTTTCAGACCGGGCCATCAGTTGGGCCGTCAAGGAAGCCACCGTGAAAACCCTGGGAAAAGGAATGGGGCCGGTGTTCCGCGAAATTCGATGCTGGCGCGACGCGCAACATCGCTGGGTGAGTTTGCCCACCCAGCTGATGGACCTCCGCAAGCGATTTCGCTACACTTTGTTTCAATCATCCCCCTACTTCATCTGCATCGCTTCGGTGCAAATGGAAACAATATAGAAACTGTTGCCAAGCAGGCGCATTCAGTACGATGCCGGCCTGTGAAGGCCACAGTTGAGCAGCAGCAGCATTTTTCTTCAGAGTCGATTCTCACAACACGCCCGCCATCCGGCAGGCAAATCGTTCAGGGAAAGAAGATGGCCAACATGCTCCATACCGGCGTCGGTTTCAACGCTGTCCCGCCTGTCGTCACCCGCTCCACGCTGAGCGCCCAGGAAACATTGGTCGCAGAACTGGTCTGCGCCGGTCTGTCCAACAAGCAGATTGCTGCCAGGGCCGGCCTCAGTGAACACACGGTGTCCTCTTATCTCCGACGCATTTACAGCAAGCTCGGCGTCAATAGCCGGGTTGCGCTGGTCGTCACACTGCATTCATTCAGCGCATAAGCCGTGCGTGCGCAGCATCGCCGGGTTTCAACATCAGCCAGCAGGCCGAATGGGAGGCATTCATGAATTACCTGATCGTCGTGGGCACCGTGGTGGGCCTGATCGTGGGTTTGATCGCCCTGATCGTCATCATCGGCATGCTGTTGCCAGTCAAGCATTCGGCCACCCGCAGCATCGTGCTGCCAACTTCGCCGGCCAGGCTTTGGGAATTGATCAGCGACTTTGCGGCTTATGACGGCTGGCGCACCGGCGTCGTCGAAATGCAGCGCCAGCCGGATGCAAATGGCCACCCAGTGTGGAAAGAACTTGAGAAAGGCGGCGGCGGGCTGGCATTTGAGACCTTGGCTGTCGAGCCGCAGCAGCGCATCGTGCGCAGGATCGTCGGCGAGGGTTTGCCGTTTGGTGGCACCTGGACTTTTGTGCTGAAAACCGTGGAAACCGGCACCGAGCTGACGGTGACCGAAGACGGCGAGGTCTACAACCCGGTGTTCCGCTTTGTTTCGCGCTTCATCATGGGTCACCAGCGCAGCATGCGCATCTATTTCGACGACCTGACGCGCAAGCTGGCGGTCCAGGCGGTGAGTTTTTCCTGAAAGGCGCGGCAATCCATGGGACGGGTGGTGTTGTGTTACGGCTCGCTGGGGCCGGACAAGGGCGAGGTGCAGGCCATGCTGGAGGGCCATGCCATCCTGCTGAAGGGCGACTTCAAGGCCAAGCTGGCGGTGGCCGAACTGCAGGACCTGCGCACGCAGGAAGACCTGCTGGTGGCGCACACGCGGCAGGGGCCGCTGGCGTTGGCGCTGGGCGAGAAGGAGGCGGCGCTGTGGCTCAAGAAGATCCTGCATCCGCCCTCGCTGGCGGACAAGCTGGGCGTCAGCGAAGGCCTGGCCGTGCACCTGCAGCAGGCGCATGCCGAGCTGAAGCGGGTGCTGGACCCGGTGGCACCGAACTACGTGCCGCTGGCCCAGGCGCAGCTGGCCTTCATCGTCGTGGACACGGCCCAGGACCTGACGGCGCTGAAGGCGCTTGCCAAGGCCAAGCCTGAGGGCTGCCAACTCTGGGTGCTGCGGCGCAAGGGGGCTGCGGCCGAGGTCAAGGAAAGCGAGATCATGGCGCTGACCAGGGCCGCGGGGCTGGCGCCGAGCAAGACCTCGGCCTGGTCCGACACCTACGCCGCCGACCGCTACGGCCGCGCCCGAAGCTGACGGCCGGCGGTTGGCGAGCTGACAGCTGGACACCACTGTTGCGCCGGCCGGCCGGGCCGCTCTGCTACGCTGCGCGCTCCCGCTCCCACTGGCCGCCAGGTCTTGTTGCCATGCTGTACCGATTGTTGTCGCTTGCTCCCGCTCTGATGCTGGGCGCGCTTTTCACCTCCCAGGCCCAGGCCGCCGATGTCGCCGTGTCGGTGCAGATCGGCCAGCCCGGCTTTTATGGCCGCATCGACATAGGCAACGCCCCTCAGCCCGAGCTGATCTATGCCGAGCCAGTGCTGATCCAGCGTGGCCCGACCCGCTACGCGCCGCTGTACCTGCGCGTGCCCCCCGGCCACGAGAAGCACTGGGACAAGCACTGTGGCCGCTACAACGCCTGCGGCCGCCCGGTCTACTTCGTGCAGGACCGCTGGTACAACGAGGTCTACGCACCTGACTACCGGAACCGCCACGGTCATGGCCGCGATCACGACGACGATCACGACCACGGCCGCGGAAAAGACAACGGCCACGGCCGGGGCCACGACCGCTGACGGCTGGAGCGGCGGCCCGTGCGGCGATACCATGCGCCCCTGCACCGTCCCGCCTCTTGCCGCGACAACCTTGCCGGAGCACACGCCATGCTGACCTTGCTGGGCCGATCCCCTTCGATCAATGTGCGCAAGGTGCTATGGCTGTGTGCCGAGATGCAGTTGCCGATCGCCCACGAGGAATGGGGCACGCCGCAGCTGCCGCTGGACCAGCCGCTGTTCCTGTCGCTGAATCCGAACGCCCAGGTCCCCGTGCTGCGCGATGGCGGGTTCGTGCTCTGGGAGTCCAACAGCATCTGCCGCTACCTCGCGGGCCGCGAAAAGCGGGCTGACCTGCTGCCCACCACGCCGGCCGCGCGCGCCCAGGTCGAGCAATGGATGGACTGGCAGCTGGGCGACCTGAACAACGCCTGGCGCTATGCCTTCATGGGCCTGGTGCGCCACAGCCCCGCCCATGCCGACCCGGCGCTGGTGGCCCGCAGCCTGGTGGACTGGACGCGGCTGATGCAGATCCTCGACACCCAGCTGAGCAAGACCGGCGCATTCGTGACCGGCGAGGACTTCACGCTGGCCGACGTGGTGATCGGCCTGTCGGTGCACCGCTGGTTCTCCACCCCGCTCGAGGACCGCCTGCCGCTGCCCGCGGTGGACGAGTACTACGCCCAGCTGAGCATGCGCCCGGCCTTCCAGCTGCACGGCCGCAACGGCATGCCGTGAAGACGTTCGACGCGGACGCCACCCGCTCCGCGCTGCCGTTCCCGGCCCTGCTCGACGCACTGGAAGCCCTCTTCGCCCAGGGCTGCGAGGTGCCGCAGCGCCATGTGCACAGCATTGGCGGGCAGCTCACCACGCTGATCATGCCGGCCTGGATCCCCGGCCGCTACCTGGGCATCAAGACCGTCAACATCGCGCCCGGCAATGCCGCGCTGGGCCTGCCTGCGCTGGCCGCCAGCTACCTGCTGTACGACGCCACCACCGGCCAGCCGCTGGCCCTGATGGACGGCAACGAAATCACTTCGC
>NZ_VIDT01000556.1 GCF_006519715.1 Ideonella azotifigens | reverse complement strand
CAGCAATGGATCCGACAAAGGTCAACGCCCAGGTTATCGACGTCATCAACCAGGTCCAGCTGGCCACGATGAGCCCGCAGGTCGTGCTGACCAGCGGCGCCGGCAAGGCCTATCAGTCGGTGGCCCAGTCCACCGCCATCGCGGTGCAGGACGCGGCCGACGCGCTGCGCAACATCTCGACCATCGCGACCACCGCCGTCGGCGTGGCCATGGCCCAGTTGCTGGCCACCGGCGACACGAAGTACCAGACGGCCATCAGCGAAGCCCAGAAGCTGATGCAGAACGCCACCACCGACTTCAGCAACGTCGGCACGGCCGCGGCCAACGTGCTCAAGGGCTTCCCGGCGGGCTGAGCCAGCCGCAGGCACGCACAACGCAACAGGAGCCATCGCCATGTCCGTCTCCGTCGCCGGCCGGCCGGTCCAGCAGCCAGGCTCCTTGTCCGACCTGGGCCGCCTCGCACTGGCCTTTGTCGACGGTGGCCTGGAGTGGTTCGCCTGGGCCATGGCCAGCACCGCCGTGCGCTATGACTTCCCCGACGAAACCACCTTGCTGGCCCAGGTCCAGCTGGGCCTGCACGGCTCGCCGCTGGCGCTGCTGCCGGTGCTCACGCTGCTGGCCAGCCCGGTCAAGCTGATGTCGCTGGGCCTGGCCGACCTGCGCGTGCTGGCCAAGGCCGAAGGCGGCGACGATAACGCGCTGCTCGCCACTCAGATGCGCCGCGTCTGCACCGAACACCAGTTGCTGAACCAGGCCGAACTCACAGCGCCGCAGGCCTGGCTGGGCAAGCTGGGCGTGGCCAGCGCACCTGTCTTCCAGGCCATGGACTTCCTCGACCGCGTGGCCCTGGTGCGGCTGATGAACGACCCATTGCTGGCCGCAGGTGACAACGCCATCACCACCGAGGCCGCCGCATTCGCCGTACAGCAGGCCCGCACGCCGCTCGAATTTGCCGACTACCTCGGCTTCTACCAGGCGCTCGCCGCACAACCCGGCGCCCCGCAAAGCCCCGAGCTGCGGGCCACGCAAGCCGAGGATGCCAAGAACACGCTGCTGCCGCTGTTCTTCGGCGCGCTGGACTGCCCTCAGGTCAACGGCCTGCCCTCGCCAGCCGAAGTCGGCCAGGCGGTCGGTGCGTGGTTATCCAGCGGCAAGCAGGTCGGCTTCTCGCGCCTGTCCGAGGGCTTGATGCAGATCGTGCGCCACACCAGGTTCCAGGGCCAAACCGGCGACGCCGCCCGCCGCCTGGTGGACGCTTACCTCGCCTCCGCCCAATCCCTGCTGGCCGCCGCCCGCCCCCACCAGGCCCGCATGGGCCAGGACGGCCACACCTGCCTGTACCGCCTGGCCTCGGGCGAACAGCAGGCCGAGTTGCTGCTCAGCGGCAACGGTGTGATCTCGCTGCGCGAATTCGGCCTGCGCAGCCCGCCGGCCGCTCCCCGGCCACCACTGGCCCCCCTCGAACCGGAGAACCCGTGATGAACGACGACCCAACCCCCAGCCCCGCGCGCTCCCCGCTGGAAATGGCGATGCGCGCGGCCGAAGACGCGGTGCGCAACACGCAGCAGCAAGTGGACGCGGCCATCGCGGCGACGCATGCGGCGTTGCGCACGGCCCTGCAAGCCTCGGCGGATGCCAGAAGCATGGAAGAAGCCGCCGCACAGAAAGCCGTCGCCGAGGTAGATGCAGCCCTGCGCGCCAGCGAGGCGGGTGTATCCCAGGCCGTGCAGCACGCCATGCAAATTGTCAGCAAGCCCTGACCAGATCCGGCATTCGGGGGTAACCCTGCCAGGCACCGAAGGCGAGCGGAGAAGCCAAATGAAAATACTCAGGCAAAAAGACGGAAAAATCACCTTTTTCCTGGACGGTCCCGACTCGGGGGAAGAGGTGAATTTCGTGCGTGGGGCAGAACAAATGCCGAACAACACGTATGGCTTCGAAATCGAATTCTGCTCCCACGACAACCCAGTGTTCGCGTTCACTCACGTGAAAGTGATGAGTTTGGTGATCAATGGATTTGGCAAATGGTTGATCGAATCCGACTCCGGCAACGTGCTTGAACTCGTCACCGAGCCGCTGGTCTTTGCCGACCCGGCAGATGCCCATGCATTCAAAATCGATCTCGGCAAGCTGCTGTCAGAATCGGTTGACATCCAGCAGGAAGACATCAAATACATCACACTTGGAAGCTGGCGTGAGGACATCAGGAGCAAGCTTGAATTGCTCTCCAATGCCTACGCGACAGAAAATAAACTGCTGCCATCAAGCGACGCAAGCAGTGAGCTGAAATACAAGATGAGCCCGTGGGAGAAGGTGGTGCCGCAGATATCACCCGAAAATGTCGATGACGGCATCAACATTGCTGCCGCGAAAGCCCGCCTGGCACGCAATGCCAACGACAAATGGGACCCTTTTGTCTGCGACACCATTCTGTGCAGAAGCGAAAAGGACTGGGGCCGCGGCTATTCCTCTCAAGCCAATGTGCCGATGACACTGGCCGGCTACTTCCTCTACTCGATCAGCAAGACTCGCCAGGCCCGCGACCGGCACAATGCGCTTTTCACCCAGCCCATTCCGCCCGATGTCTCGGACGCGAAGATTCAAAGAGACTTCGACACCTGGTTCTGGCGCCGACTGATATGGGAGGTGTTCACCTGGATGGGCGACGCCATTTCCGGCGTCGGCGCCACCGATGTGGATAAATCGGAGTGGACCCTCGATAAGGCACGCAACATGGGTTTGCTGTATGTGATGGTGAGCAAGACCTTGACCGGCGCGCTGGGCGCCCTCAGCGAGCCCTATCAACTCAAGCTTCAATACCAAGCCTTCGAAAAACAGTCCACCCAGGTGCTTTCATTCGACAACCCCGAGCAGGAAACATCGGAACTGCCGGGCAGCGACACGAGTTGGCTGGAATATCACAGCTCCATGAAGGACTTGACCGGGCTCTGGTTCAAGGCGGCACTGGTATCGGTGATCAAGGACACGTTCGGCGACCCGCCGTCAAATGAATTCACCAGCACAGTGGCGTCCCACGTCAGGCAGCTGCCAGCCATCTGGGGATACTTCTTCAAGATTGCCGTCCAACGGGAGGACGAGTTTTATTCGAATGTTGCCCAAAAGCGGACCAACATTTTCAGCGACCTGAACAGGAATTGGTCACCCTTGATCGAAAGAATCAGAAGCGTCTGCGAGGCCCTCGCCAGCTTCCTGGAAAACTGGGGCAACGATTCGCTGACGCTCGAACAGCAAGCCTGGCTCACATTGCCGCCTCGCAAGGACCGGAAGTTTCTGCACTACGAATCGGCGCCGCCGTGGGAGGGGCGCTACGACACCATGTACCCACCGTTCAAGCGCTTCAAAGTGCCCACCTACCTCGTGGAGCACAGGTTCAACTGATTTCCCAGAAAGCACCATCATGCCCAGCCTGCGTCTAGCGACCTGGAATTCAAGCGGTGAAGCGGCCGGCCGCGGCGCCCAGTTGGCGGCCGCGGTCAACATGACCAATGGCACGGCGCCGCCAGTCGAACTGGTGGCCATCCAGGAAGCCCAGGTCGCGCTGGCGCCGGCCGGCACGATACGGGCGCGGCTGACAGGCGGTGCCCCGCCGTTTGCCACCTTTGCCGTGCCGCTGGACCACGTGCGTGAACTGGGGCCTGGCCAGCCTTTCGC
>NZ_VIDT01000555.1 GCF_006519715.1 Ideonella azotifigens | reverse complement strand
TTGCTGGTTGCAGCGCTGCTGCTGCCGGTGTTCGGCTGGCTGGCGCCGAAGGACTTCACCCAGCCCGCCGGCGAGTTGACGGTCAGCCTGCTGCAGCCCAACGTGCCGCAGGACATCAAGTTCGACCCCGAGCGCTTTGGCGAGAACATGGCCTCGCTGCAGGCGCAGTTGCTGAGCGCGACCGGCCAACTGGTTGTCACACCCGAATCCGTGCTGCCGGTGCCGCGGGCCGACCTGGACCCGGCCTACTGGGCCTCGCTGGTCCAGCCGTTTTCGCAGGGCGAGCGCGCCGCCCTGATCGGCACCTTCCTGGGTGACGCGCAGCAAGGCTATGTCAACTCAATGGCCGGTGTCTCGGCCCGGCAACTCGCCAGCGGTTCCTTCTACGGCTATGGCAAGCGACACCTGCTGCCGTTTGGCGAATTCATCCCACCGGGCTTCGGCTGGTTCGTCGAGCTGATGCAGATCCCCCTGGGCGACCAGGCGCACGGCACCAACGAGGCGGTGTTCGAGGTCGGCGGCCAGCGCGTGCGGCCGCTGATCTGCTACGAAGACCTGTTCGGCGAGGACTTTGCCGGCAGCGCCGTTGGTCCGCAGTCGGCCACGATGTTCGTCAACGCCAGCAACCTGGCCTGGTTCGGCAAGCACATGATGCAGGAGCAGCACCTGCAGTTCTCGCAGCTGCGGGCGATGGAATTCCAGCGCCCGCTGGTGCGCGCGACCAACACCGGCATGACGGCGGCCATCGACCACCACGGCGTCGTCACCCAGGCGCTGCCCGGCTGGACCACCGGCGTGCTGGACGTGACGGTGCAGGGCCGCCAGGGCGACACGCCGTATGCGCGCTGGCTCAGCCGCTGCGGGCTGTGGCCGCTGTGGGCACTGGTGGCGCTTGTGCTGCTGGCGGCTCGCGTGATGCCGCGGCGGGAGGGCACATCCCCCACTCGCGCCTCTGCAGCCGACACTTAGAATCGATTCTCCTGATGCCGTCCTGCGGCTCCTAGGCTTGGTCATGCGCTGCGGCGCGCGTGGCCGCCGCTTCCTGTGCCCACCATGCTCAGCTTCCAGCAACTCATTCTTCGCCTCCAGGACTACTGGGGCCAGCAAGGCTGTGCCTTGCTGCAGCCCTATGACATGGAGGTTGGCGCCGGCACCAGCCACACCGCCACCTTCCTGCGCGCGCTCGGCCCCGAGCCGTGGAAGGCCGCCTATGTGCAGCCCAGCCGCCGCCCCAAGGACGGCCGCTATGGCAACAACCCGAACCGGCTGCAGCACTACTACCAGTTCCAGGTCGTGCTCAAGCCCGCACCGGCCAACATCCTGGAGCTCTACCTCGGCTCGCTCGAAGCGCTGGGCTTCGACCTGAAGAAAAACGACGTGCGCTTCGTCGAGGACGATTGGGAGAACCCGACGCTGGGCGCCTGGGGACTGGGCTGGGAGGTCTGGCTCAACGGCATGGAAGTCACCCAGTTCACCTACTTCCAGCAGGTCGGCGGCATCGACTGCAAACCCATCACCGGCGAGATCACCTACGGGCTGGAGCGGCTGGCGATGTATCTGCAGGGCGTCGAGAACGTCTATGACCTGGTGTACACGGACGGCCTGAAATACGGCGACGTGTTCCTGCAGAACGAGATCGAGCAGTCGACCTACAACTTCGAGCACAGCAACGTCGAGTTCCTGCTGACCGCCTTTGGCGCGCACGAGGGCAATGCCCAGCAGCTGATCGGCGCGAAGCTGGCGCTGCCGGCCTACGAGCAGGTGCTGAAGGCGGCGCACACCTTCAACCTGCTGGACGCGCGTGGCGCCATCAGCGTGACCGAGCGCGCCGCCTACATCGGCCGCATTCGCAACCTGGCGCGCGCCGTGGCCGCGGGTTACCTCGACAGCCGCGCCCGCCTGGGCTTCCCGATGGCGCCCAAGGCCTGGGCCGAAGAGGTGCAGGCCCAGCTGGTGGCCAAGGCCGAAGCGGAAGCCAGGAAAAACGATTCGAAGAAGGCGGCTTGAGCACCATGACCACCCAGAACCTGCTCGTCGAACTCTTCGTCGAGGAACTGCCGCCCAAGGCGCTGAAGAAACTCGGCCAATCCTTTGCCGGCACGCTGGCCGACAGCCTGAAGGCGCAAGGCCTGGCCACGGCCACCAGCGTGGCCACCGCCTATGCCTCGCCGCGCCGGCTGGCGCTGCACCTGACGGAAGTCGCTGCCAAGGCGGCCGACAAGCCGGTGCAGCACAAGCTGATGCCGGTCGCCGTCGCGCTGACGGCGACGGGCGAAGCCACGCCCGCGCTGCTGAAGAAGCTGCAGGCGCTGGGCCTGGGCGCCGAGGTGCTGCCCCAGTTGCAGCGCCGGGTGGACGGCAAGGCCGAAACCCTGTTCCTGGACATGCAGGCCGAAGGCGTGGCGCTGGAGCCCGGCCTTCAGAAGGCACTGGACGAAGCGCTGGCCAGGCTGCCCATCCCCAAGGTCATGACCTACCAGCTGGCCGACGGCTGGAGCGACGTCAAGTTCGTGCGCCCGGCCCACGGCCTGGTCGCGCTGCATGGCGAACAGGTGCTGAAGCTCGCGGCGCTGGGCCTCACGGCCGGCCGCGAGACGCAAGGCCACCGCTTCGAGGCTGCCGTCAGCCCGGTGGTGCTCAACAGCGCCGACAGCTACGCCACGCAGCTGCGCGAGCAGGGTGCAGTGATCGCCAGCTTCGACGAGCGGCGCGACGAGATCCGCCGCCAGCTGGATGCCGCCGCCGCCAAGCTCGGCCTGAAGCCCATCGAGGACGACGCGCTGCTGGACGAAGTGACGGCGCTGGTCGAGCGGCCGAACGTGCTGACCTGCCAGTTCGAGGCCGAGTACCTGGCCGTGCCGCAGGAATGCCTGATCCTGACGATGAAGGCCAACCAGAAGTACTTCCCACTGCTCGACGGCCACGGCAAGCTGACCAACCGCTTCCTGCTGGTCAGCAACATCAGCCCCGAAGACGCCAGCGCGGTGATCGGTGGCAACGAGCGCGTGGTGCGCCCGCGCCTGGCCGACGCCAAGTTCTTCTTCGACCAGGACCGCAAGAAGACGCTGGCCTCGCGCGTGCCGGGCCTGGCCAAGGTCGTCTACCACGGCAAGCTCGGCACCCAGGGCGAGCGCAGCGAGCGCGTGGCCCGCATTGCGCACGAGATCGTGCAGCAGCTGCGCATGGCCGTGTACCCGTACACCGTGCTGGCCAAGGACGAGCTGGACATGCTCGAACACAAGGCCCACGAAGCTGCGCTGCTGGCCAAGACCGATCTTCTGACCGACATGGTCGGCGAGTTCCCCGAGCTGCAAGGCATCATGGGCGGCTACTACGCCCGGGCCGAGGGCCTGCGCGACGGCGTGGCCATCGCCATCGAGGACCACTACAAGCCGCGTTTTGCCGGCGACGCGCTGCCGCGCAACCACACCGGCACGGTGCTGGCGCTGGCCGACAAGCTGGAGACGCTGATCGGCCTGTTCGGCATCGGCCAGCTGCCCACCGGCGACAAGGACCCGTTTGCACTGCGCCGCCATGCGCTGGGCGTGATCCGGCTGCTGATCGAGAAGAACCTGTCGCTGGAACTGCCGGCACTGGTCAAGGCCGCGGTGCCGGTCTTCGGCGAGCTGATCCAGGACCCGAGCGCCGCTTTAGGCACCTTCCTGGCCGACCGCCTGGCCGTGGGCCTGCGC
>NZ_VIDT01000554.1 GCF_006519715.1 Ideonella azotifigens | reverse complement strand
GCCTGCGGCCGCAAACCTCATTCGTTGCCAAAGCCCACGGAGGCCATTCATGACCGAGATTTCCCGCGTCGCGTTGTTCGGCAAGCTGAACCCGCTGGCCTACAAGGCCATCGAGGGTGCCACGGTGTTCTGCAAGCTGCGTGGCAACCCGTTTGTCGAGCTGCAGCACTGGCTCTACCAGATCCTCAACACCCCCGATTCCGACCTGCACCGCATCGTCAAGCACCACGGCCTGGATGCCTCCCAACTGGCCGCGGACCTGACCGCCTCGCTGGACCGGCTGCCGCGCGGCGCCAGCTCGGTGACGGACCTGTCCAGCTGGGTCGAAAACGCCGTTGAGCGCGGCTGGGTCTACGGCTCGCTGATGTTTGGCGACAGCCAGGTGCGCACCGGTCACCTGGTGATCGGCCTGTTGAAGACGCCGTCGCTGCGCAACGCGCTGCTGTCCATCTCCAAACAGTTCGAGCGCATCAAGGCAGACGAACTGGCCGACAACTTTGCCCGCATCGTCGAAGGCTCGCCCGAGCAGCAGATGCGCGCGACCGCTGGCAGCGCCGAACCCGGCGAAGCCAGCGGCGCGGTGGCGCCTGCGGCGATGGGCAAGCAGGAGGCGCTCAAGCGCTACGCGGTGGACCTGACCGAGCGCGCGCGCCAGGGCGAGATCGACCCGGTGGCCGGCCGCGACGAGGAGATCCGCCAGATCGTCGACATCCTGATGCGCAGGCGCCAGAACAACCCCATCCTCACCGGAGAGGCCGGCGTGGGCAAGACGGCGGTGGTCGAAGGCTTTGCGCTGCGCCTGGCGCAGGGCGATGTGCCGCCGCAGCTGAAAGAGGTTTCTCTTTACGCGCTGGACATCGGCCTGCTGCAGGCCGGCGCCAGCATGAAGGGCGAGTTCGAGAACCGGCTGCGTTCGGTGATCGACGAGGTGCAGGCCTCGCCCAAGCCCATCATCCTGTTCATCGACGAGGCCCACACGCTGATCGGTGCCGGCGGTGCGGCCGGCACCGGCGACGCGGCCAACCTGCTCAAGCCCGCGCTGGCCCGCGGCAAGCTGCGCACCATTGCCGCCACCACCTGGGCCGAGTACAAGAAGCACATCGAGAAGGACCCGGCGCTGACGCGGCGCTTCCAGGTCGTGCAGGTGGGCGAGCCCAGCGAGGAGAAGGCGGTGCTGATGCTGCGTGGCGTGGCCAGCATCCTGGAGCAGCACCACCGGGTGGCGCTGCTGGACGAGGCGATTGACGCGGCAGTGCGGCTGTCGCACCGCTACATCCCGGCGCGGCAGCTGCCCGACAAGGCCGTCAGCCTGCTGGACACCGCCTGCGCCCGCGTGGCCGTGAGCCAGCATGCCACGCCGCCGGCGCTGGAGGACAACCAGCGCCGCATCCAGGCGCTGGAGGTGGAGCAGGCCATCATCGGCCGCGAAGCGGCCATCGGCATCGAGGTGACCGAGCGCAAGCGCCGCGTGGCCGCTGCGCTGGACGAGGCGCACACCGAGCACGCGGTGCTGGCTGAGCGCTTTGGCAAGGAGAAGGCCGTGGTCGACCGTCTGCTGGCCCTGCGCGCCAGGCTGCGGGAGGATGGCGAAGGCGCACCCAGCGCCTCCGAGCGCGATGACCTGCTGGCGGAACTGCAAGGCCTGCAGCTGCAGCTGGGCGAGCTGCAGGGCGACGCACCGCTGATCCTGCCGACGGTCGACGAAGCGGCGGTCGCCAGCGTGGTGCAGGACTGGACCGGCATTCCGGTTGGCCGCATGGTGAAGAACGAGGTGCAGGCGGTCTTGCAGCTGGCCGACACGCTGAACCAGCGCGTGGTCGGCCAGCAGCATGCGCTGGAGATGATCGCCCGCCGCATCCAGACCTCGCGCGCCCGGCTGGACAATCCGAACAAGCCCATCGGCGTGTTCCTGCTCTGCGGCACCTCCGGCGTGGGCAAGACCGAAACCGCGCTGGCGCTGGCCGAGTCGCTCTACGGCGGCGAGCAGAACGTCATCACCATCAACATGAGCGAATTCCAGGAGGCCCACACCGTCTCCACGCTGAAGGGCTCACCGCCCGGCTACGTGGGCTACGGCGAAGGCGGGGTGCTGACCGAAGCCGTGCGCCGCCGCCCCTACAGCGTGGTGCTGCTGGACGAGGTGGAAAAAGCCCACCCGGACGTGCATGAGCTGTTCTTCCAGGTCTTCGACAAGGGCTGGATGGAAGACGGCGAAGGCCGCTACATCGACTTCAAGAACACCATCATCCTGCTGACCAGCAACGTGGGCAGCGAGCTGATCATGAAGCTCTGCGCCGACCCCGAGCTGATGCCCGAACCCGAAGGCATTGCCAAGGCGCTGCGCGAGCCGCTGCTGAAGGTCTTCCCCGCGGCGCTGCTGGGCCGCGTGGTCACCATCCCGTATTACCCGCTGAGCGAAACCATGCTGGCGCAGATCGTCCGCCTGCAGCTCGGCCGCATCCAGCGCCGCGTGCAGGACCATCACGGCGTGCCCTTCAGCTTCGACGACGCGGTCGTCAAGCTGGTCATCAGCCGCTGCAGCGAGGTGGAAAGCGGCGGCCGCGTGATCGATGCCATCCTCACCAACACCGTGCTGCCGCGCATCAGCCGCGAGTACCTGACCCGCCTGTCGGAAGGGCAGGCGATAGGGCAGGTGGGCCTGAGCGTGCAGGACGGCGATTTCGCATATGCGTTCGATTGACCCCGAGCCCATGAACGGCTCTGCGGCTTGAGCAGAATCCCCTGATGGCAGGCCAGCGCATTCCCGGTGCCACCAGCCCCACGCTGCGCGAGCCGGTGGGCTGGGGTGAGCCGTTCGACCTTCGCTCGGCGCTGCCCGGGCCGACGGGCCTGGTGGCCACCGGCATTGGCGCCGGCCTGGAAGGCTTGCCGGACAAGCGTGGCCAGTCGCCGCGGCCCAGCGTGCAGCCGGTGCGCCGGCCCACACCCGAGGGCGAATGGCGCAGGCTGACGGTCAATGAGCGCGACATGGCGCGCACGCTGTTCGGCAACTCGGTCGACTACAACCGCGTGAAGGTGCACAACGAGGAGTACCTCTGGTTTGGCCTGCAGCCGGACGACACCGCGATGACGCCCAACGGCGAGATGTATTTCAACCCCAAGCGCTTCAAGGAAGATTTCGCGCTCGCCGGCTTCAGCGATTCGCTGTGGTTCATGCACGAGATGGTGCATGTCTGGCAGCATCAGCTGGGCTACCCGGTGATGCTGCGCGGCGCCATCCGCATCGGGCTGGGCTACGACTACACGCTGGATGCGAAGAAAACGCTGGGCGACTACAACATGGAGGCGCAAGGCGATCTGCTGTCCGACTATTGGGCCGTGAAGAACTTCAGCCGCCCGCCCGAGATGCACCAGACCAAACACATCAACGACCGCGCCTTATTCGAGACCGTGCTGCGCCTGTTCATTGCCAACCCTTCGGACAAGCGCAATCTGCCATGAGGCTCGCCGGGCGCCCATTCGTCGCGTTACTGGCCGGCCTGTTGGTCTCGGCCGGCGGCCAGGCCGCTTCCAGCAAGGGCTCGGTCGAGGTCACGGCCGATGGGGGCCTGCCTTGCTTCGCGTTGTCGCAGCGCGAGCTGGCCGGCCCGATGCGCGTGTGGACGCTCAGCATCAGCCACGGTGAGCGCACCGACTGGCGCTCGCTGCCGCCCGAGGACTGGGGCTTCTCGTTCG
>NZ_VIDT01000553.1 GCF_006519715.1 Ideonella azotifigens | reverse complement strand
GCGGCTCAGGCGCCGCCGGCGGCGGCAGGCCTCAGCGGCTTGAAGGCCGGCGGTTCTTGCGGGTCAGAGGCTGAACGCGACCACGACGCCGGCAAAGTCCACGCCGTTGTTCGGCGTCTTGATGTCCAGGTTGCTGATGTGCCGCCAGTGCAGGCCCACGCGCCAGGCGCCGCCGGCGTCCACCAGGTTCAGGCCCAGGTGGTCGGAGAACTGGTACTGGGTGCTTTTCTGGCGGTCGCCGATGTTGGTCTGGCTCAGCCAGGCCGGGCCGATGCCGAATTCGACTTCCATGCGCGTGGCGCCAAAGGCCGGCCGCTGCCAGTGCACCAGCGGCACGATCGCCACGTCCCAGGCATTCTTCGCGAAGGCCACATCGCCTTGCGCGCTCCAGCGGCTGACCGAGAAGTTGGTCTGGTTGCTCAGGCTCCAGCCACCAGCAGTCAGCATCTGGCATTCGCCGTAGGCGGCACCCACGGTGGCCACGCGGAGTTCGTCGTCCTTGGCCACGTTGCCGCGGAACTGCCAGCGCGGCGCACCGTCGCAGCGCGTGAATGGTGCGCCTTCCCACCAGGCGTAGGCCCAGCTGGCGAGCGTGCCAGCCACGGCCACGGCGCGCAGGCCATTGCTGGATGCATGTTCCTTGGGCGAGGCGGGTGCGGTTTGCGCCATCAACGGCGCGGACAGCAGGATCGACAGGCAGGCGACAGCCTGGGCGCCGAAGCGGGCACGGCGCGTGCTGATGGAGTGGCCGAAGGTGCGGCCGAACGTGCGCTTGGCGCGCGGCGAGATGGGGGAGGGCAGGCTGGGCATCGGCGGATTCTGCCAGCGACGCCTGGAGCGCGCCCGCTCACGGCTTCCCTGACAAAGAGTCACAGGTTTTTTCCACGTTGTTGTCGGCCGACATCTCATAAGGGCGTTGTCCTACATTACGTCGGGTCGCAAGCGAATGGGTGGGCCAGGGGCCCGGTGCTACCGTCATGCCATCCATTCACCGCTGCGGAATCTCTTGGCCACAGCTTGTGGCCCGCCACTCTTGGGTGGGTTGGCGGAGGTTTTTTTGAGCGGGTCATACCAACAGCCTTTCGGAGTCTTTCCATGTTCCATCGCATCTCCCGGGTCCGCGCGCTTGCCGTGACCACCATGCTGGCCTCTGTCGCCTTGCTGTCCGCCTGCGGTGGTGGAAGCGACAACGACGTGGCGCCGTCAGGTACTGACGAGTTGATCACCAACGTGCAGGTCACCAGCAGCACCGGTGCTGCCTACCCACAACAGATCAACATCTACAAGCCCAAGGGCGCGACCCGGGCCATCGTTGCGCTGCACGGCGGCGGCGGGAACAACGTCTCCATCTCCTACCAGCTCGGCCTGAACACTTCGCAGACCGACCTGGCATCGTCGACCATCAACTGGACCTGGTTGGAAAACAATCACGTGATGCTCGTGTTTCCCCAGGGGCAGCACATTGCCGGGCAGGACGGCGCGACGACCTGGAGCAACCGGGTGATGACCTCCGGCCAGGACGACAAAGCCTTCCTGATTGGGTTGGCTGCCAAGCTGCGCGCGGACTACGGCATCAGCAAGATCACGCTGATGGGCCACTCCATGGGCGGCGCGATGACCAACCGCATGTACTGCGAGTCCAACGCCACGTTTGATTCCTATGTGTCCCTGGCCGGCCCGGCCTCGGTGGACTTCTCGACCGGCGCAGCGGTGTGCGATCCCGCTGGCACTGCCGCCGGCAAGGCGGTGGCGCCGTACATGGGCATCATTGGCGACAGCGATCCGGTGATGCGGACCTTCGACCCGATCACCGGGGCGTCGAACTGGGGCGATGACCTGTGGACCATCAACCAGGTCCTGATCTACGCGGCCGGCGATGCCTGGGTCAATGACCAGGTGATCAACGAACAGGTCCAGCAGCAAGTCCGCGCGACGGCGATGTGCGGCGAGACTGTGGCTGCCTCGCCGACCAACAGCGGCAACGTCGACACCTGGTCCAACTGCGGCGGCAAGCTGGTGCTCAAGCGCATTCATGGCGCGGGTCACGGCGTCGATTCGTTGGCCGCGCAAATGGGCTTCTCTTCCGGCACCGGCATCCTGGACCAGGAAGAAAGCCTGGCCTCCACGGCTGGCCTGAAGTAATCACCCCCAGCATGGGCGCCTCGGCGCCCGCCACCGAAACTGGCCCGGGCTGCTAAGCTCGCGCCAGTTTTTTCATTGGGATTTCGGATGTTCACCGGCATTGTGCAAGGCGTGGCCCAGGTGGCCAGCATCCAGGACAAACCAGGGCTGCGCAGCTTCCGGCTGCAGTTCCCCGACGGCTTCGCGCAGGATCTGGGCATTGGCGCCAGCGTTTCGTGCGACGGCGTGTGCCTGACCGTCACCGAGCTGCATGGCGACAACGCGGCCGACTTTGACGTGATGCAGCAAAGCCTGTCGCTGACGACGCTGGGTGCTTTGGGCGAAGGCAGCCCGCTGAACGTGGAGCGCGCGGCGCGCGACGGCGCCGAGATCGGCGGCCACCCGCTGTCCGGCCATGTGGATTTCAAGGCCACGCTGGCCACGGTGCGCCAGCCCGAGAACAACCATGTGATGCGCATCCAGGTGCCGCAGCCGTGGATGCGCTACATCTTCGCCAAGGGCTACATCGCGATCAACGGCGCCAGCCTGACGGTGGCCGAGGCCAACCGTGCCGAGGGCTGGTTCGAGGTCTGGCTGATTCCCGAGACGCTGCGCATGACCACCTTTGGCGACAAGCAGCCGGGCGACACGCTGAACATCGAGATCGAGCGCAGCACGCAGGTTTTTGTCGACACCGTGCGCGACGCACTCGACGAACGCCTGGGCCCGCTGATGCCGGCACTCGAAGCGCTGCTGCGCCAGCAAGGCAGCAGCCCCGAGGAGCTTGCCGGCCCGTTGCCCAAACTCAAGGGCCTCAGCTGAGTTTTTTCAGCTGGACCGCGCAGCCCTGAGCTTGCGGTATAGCGTGTTGCGGCTGATGCCCAGCCGGCGGGCGGCTTCCGAGAGATTGCCGTCGCTCTCCTTCAGCGCCCGCTCCACGGTGCGGACCGCAAGCTCGCGCAGGTCGATGGCAGTTTCCACTGCTGCAGGCGCCGTCTCCCGCAGCGGTGCACAGGCACGAAGATCCTCGGCCAGGTCATCGGGCAGGTGCGCCCAGGTGATCTGCGTCTCGTGAGGCTCCATCAGCGCGCAGGCAGTGCGCAGTGCATTGGCCAATTGGCGCAGGTTGCCGGGCCAGCGGTAGCAGGCGAAGCGCTGCGCCAGTTCCGGTGACAGTTGCACGTCCTGCCCTGGCGCCAGTTCCTGCAGCATGCGTTGCACCAGCGCCTCCAGGTCCTGGCGCTCGCGCAGCGGTGGCAGTTGCAGCGTCAGGCCATTGAGCCGGTAGTACAGGTCTTCGCGGAACTGGCCGGTGCGCATCTGCTCGCGCAGCGCATGGTGGGTGGCACAGATCAGCTGGATGTCCACGGCCACCGGCTTGCCACCGCCCAGCGGCACCACCAGGCGGTCCTGCAGCACGCGCAGCAGCCGGCCCTGCATGGCCAGCGGCATGTCGCCAATCTCGTCCAGGAACAGCACGCCGCCGTCCGCCTCACGGATGCGGCCGGGAGCGCCTTCGCGGCTGGCGCCAGTGAAGGCGCCGGGCCGGTAGCCGAACAGTTCGGCCTCGATCAGGCTTTCC
>NZ_VIDT01000552.1 GCF_006519715.1 Ideonella azotifigens | reverse complement strand
CAGCGGCCAGGCATGAGCGGTAGTGGGCTCAGCCATCGGTGTCGCCGGCAGGGGCGTCGTCGCCTGGCGCATAGACCAGCAGGTCGCCGGGTTGGCAATCGAGCACGCGGCAGATGGCGGCAAGGGTGTCGAAGCGCACGCCGCGCACCTTGCCGGACTTCAGCAGCGAGATGTTCTGCTCGGTGATGCCGACGTGTTCGGCCAGCTCGCGCGAGCGCATCTTGCGCCTGGCCAGCATCACGTCGAGGTTGACGATGATGGGCATGCGGTGGTCAGACGAACTGCTCGTTTTCAGCCGCCACCCGGGCGGCCTCGGCCATGACCCGCGCGATGGCCAAGAAGACCAGCGCCATCAGCAGCCCGGCATAGTCGTCGGAGCCAAACGAGAGCTGCAGCTGGCGTTTGCCTGCGGGGTTGTCCATGGAGACGGCCACCGTCATCAGCGCGCCTGCCAGTGGCTGGCTCAACGCGTGCGCCAGCATCAGCCAGCCGAGGCGCCGCAGGTGCCGCACGGCGGGCGCAGCGAATACCGCACCCTGCCGATAGTGGCCAAACAAGGACCACAACTGCCACAGCACTGCCCAGGCCAACGCCATCGAGCACAGGCTCACCGCCACCATGCGCCATCGCACTGCCGCCGTGAAGTTTCCGATCAACAGCGAACGGATCGACGCACCCGCCAGCCATTCATCGGCCATCAAGGCCTCGGCCGGCGCCACCATGCGCCAGATCAGCAAGGCCAGCAGCAGCACGGCGCCTGCCGCCACCAGGCCCTGAACGGCCAGTGCCAGCCGGCGCAGGCGCTGGGCCAGCGATGGCGTGGGGCCGAGCAGCGGCGCGGAGGGTAGGGTGGGGCGAGCGGTCGATTTGCGCATGAATTTACTGTAAAACAATAAAAACACATCGTCAAACAGTCAGTCTCTCTGACCGGCAGGAATTGCCTCGCTGCGGCAAACTCTCGGCTTTGCCTTTGTTCAAATGCCCACGATGAACCTCCTGAACCTCGGCTGCAGCGAACTGCGTGTCAGCCCGATCTGCCTGGGCACCATGACTTTTGGCGAGCAGGTGGACGAGCCCACCGCGTTCGCGATCCTGGACCGTGCCGTCGAACGCGGCGTGAATTTCCTCGACACGGCCGAGATGTATTCGGTACCGCCGCGCGCCGAGACCTTTGGCGCGACCGAGGTCATCCTCGGCCGCTGGTTCGCGCAGCGGCCCGGCATGCGCGAGCGCGTGGTGCTGGCCAGCAAGGTGGCCGGCCCTTCGCGCGGCATGCCCTGGGTGCGCGGCGGTGCGCCGGACCTGAAGCCCGCGCACATCCTTGCCGCCTGCGACGACAGCCTGAAGCGCCTGCAGACGGACGTGATCGATCTCTACCAGATCCACTGGCCCAACCGCAACGCGCCCAGCTTCGGCGCCATGTATTTCGACCCGAAGCAGGAGGCCGAATACACCAGCATCCACGACCAGCTCGAAGCGCTTGGGCAACTCGTGAAGGCCGGCAAGATCAGGCACATCGGCCTGTCCAACGAAACACCTTACGGCGTGGCCGAGTTCGTGCGCGTGGCCGAGCAGCATGGCCTGCCGCGGGTGCTGACGGTGCAGAACCCATACTGCCTGGTGAACCGCCAGATCGACAACGGGCTGGACGAGGTGATGCACCGGCTGGGCGTGGCCTCCATCCCGTATTCGCCGCTGGGCTTCGGGCTGCTCACCGGCAAGTACGACGAGCGCGGTTTCGATGATCCTGGCAACACTGGCCGCATTGCCCGCTTCGAGCGCATGAAGCAGCAGCGCTGGGGCCGGCCTGCCGCGCTGGCCGCTGCGAAGCGCTACAACGCGCTGGCCCGTAAGCACGGGCTGACGCCCACGCGCATGGCGCTGGCCTTCTGCTACACCAGCTGGCGCGTGGCTTCCACCATCATCGGCGTGACCTCGCTCGCGCAGCTCGATGAGGATCTGGACGCCTGGGGCACGACGCTGAGCCCGGAATTGTTGGCTGAGATTGATGCAATTCGGTTGGAGATGCGCGACCCGGCACAGTGAGTGATGTTTGCCCCCAAGACGCCTGCGGCGTCGCCCCCCCGAGGGGGAGCGTTTGCCTTGGGGCGGCCCGGCGGCAAACATCTTTTTCCCGCCTCGGGCGGCGACAATGCGAGCATGGCCAAGAAGGACAAACACGTCAGCGAAACCCCGGCGACCCAGTGGCTGAAAGCCCACGGCGTCGCCTTCACCGAACACGTCTACGACTACGTGGACCACGGCGGCACGGCCGAGTCGTCCAGGCAGCTCGGGCACCCGGAGCATGCGGTGATCAAGACGCTGGTGATGCAGGACGAGAAGGCCGAGCCGCTGATCATCCTGATGCATGGCGACAAGCAGGTCAGCACCAAGAACCTGGCGCGGGCCATCGGCACCAAGAGCGTCGAGCCCTGCAAGCCCGAGGTGGCGCAGCGCCACACCGGCTTCCAGGTCGGTGGCACTTCGCCGTTCGGCGTGCGCAAGGCGATGCCGGTCTATGTCGAGGCCACGGTGCTGGCGCTGCCAGGCATCCTGATCAACGGCGGCCGGCGCGGCTACCTGGTGGGCATCGCGCCCGCGGTGCTGAGCGGGCCGCTGGGCGCGAAGCCGGTCAGCTGCGCGATCTGAAACGCCGTGGGCAATGGCGCCGCGCGCGCTCGCCAATCCCGGTGGGCGCGCCTATATTGCGGGCCCATGCGCCGTCGTTGCCTTGCCCGCCTGGTTTTCATTTCGCTTTCATGTCTCATTGCGCTGCCCGGCCTGGCGCAGGCCCGCAGCTTGCGCATTGCCACGGGCGAGCTGCCGCCGTATGCCACGCAGTCGCGTGCCGACCAGGGCATTGCGCTGAACATCGTGCGACAGGCGCTGAAGACCGCGGGCCATGAGGTGATCTACAGCTTCATGCCCTGGGGCCGGGCGCAGGAAGAGACCAAGGCGGGGCTGTGGGACGGCTCGGCCTACTGGGGCCGGCGGCCGGACCGCGAACGCGATTTCCTGCTCAGCGACAACGTGCTGACCGAGCAGTGGGTGGTGCTGTACCGCGCCGGCCTGAAGCTGGACTGGCAGGTGCCGACCGATCTGGCGCCCTACACCTTCGCGGCGATCCGCACCTACACCTACACGCCCGAGTTCATCGCCCGCTTCAATGACGGCACGCTGAAGGTGGACTGGACGCCTGACGACCTGGCCGGCCTGCGCAAGCTGGCGGCAGGCCGGGTCGACGCGATGCTGCTGGAGCGCAACGTGGCCTGCCACCTGATCGACACCCAGCTCACGCCTGCCGAGGGCAAGACCATCCGCGCCCACCCGCGGCTGATCACCAACCAGTTCACCACCCACCTGATGCTGCCGCGCCAGCTGCCCGGCAGCGTGGCGCTGCTGGCCGACTTCAACCGAGGTCTGGCGGCGCTGCATGCCTCTGGCGACTATCAGCGGCTGCTGGGCGACGTGCCTTGCCAGGCTGGCCTGGCGCAGCCGGTCATGATCACCCCCGTGCCTGCCGCTTTGCGTCAGGCGCCTCGAAGGGGATGAGGGAACTTGGGACGGCCCTGCGGTTTCCGATGAACCGTTGAACTGCCGGGCCGCTGGCTTCAGGCCGCCTGCGGCGGCGCCTTGCCGGCCTGCAGGGCGGCGTCGATCTCGCGCAGCACTTCATCGAAGGCCAGCGGCTTGGTGACGTAGGCGCGCGCGCC
>NZ_VIDT01000551.1 GCF_006519715.1 Ideonella azotifigens | reverse complement strand
AGCGCCAGGTAGCCGAAACCGCCGCCCACCGCGCCCACGGTGAAGGCCAGGATGGGGCCGACGAAGCGGCGCATGCGCTCACGCAGCACGGCGTCGCTGGCGCCACGCAGCAGGTCCACCGCGTCGATCACCAACTGGGTCACGTTGCCCGTCATCACCGTGGTGGGCACGAGTTGGCCCAGTGCCAGCTTGGCCGCGGCGTTCTGCACGCCCATGGCCGCAGCGCCCAGCACCCCGGCCCACATGCCCAGGGCGCCCGGCGGCTGTTCCACCGGAGATGCCGCCCAGCCCAGCACCATGAAACCCGCAAGCAGCAGCAATTGCAGGCTCAGCAAGGGCCGCAGCAGTGGCATACCCCGGCGGCCGAGTGCCAGGCTCAGCAGCCGCGTAGCCGCCACGGCCAGCACGAACGCGGGAAACACCAGCAGCTTGAGCGTCACGCTGCCGCCGGCATGCGCCAGGGTGCTGCCGATCAGCACGAAGTTGCCGGTGACGTGCGCGGTGAACAGGCCGAACAGCGCGACGAAACCGACCGTGTCCACATGGCCCGCCACAAAACCCAGGCCGACGCCCAGCGCGGTGGCCCGGGTTGAACTCATGGGGCTGGGTGCCAAGGCGCTCATGGGCATGTCCTTCGAGGAAAAATGTGAGGGAGACAGAGCGCAAGACACGCATGCCGCCCATTTTTGTCCCGCTCAACTTCCCGCACATCGCCCGTGCGGCCGCGCGCCCCTCGCCCAGATGGGAGGGGCATGGCGCGAACGCCTCAGCCAGCCGCACGCCCCTGCGCCACCAGCGCAAAGAGGCGGGCGCAGCGCATCCAGGCCAGCGCCAGCACCGCTGCCTGGCCGGCCAGCAGCGCGATCAGCGTGCCCAGCCAACCGGGCAGGTGCCAGGCAGGCACCAGCAGGCCTGGGGCCTGCAGGCGAAGCCAGCTGAAGACGGCCAGCAGCACCAGGCCTGCCAGCGTGATCAGCAGGTAGCTCAGCACCGAGCGCCAGTGGCGCGGGGCCAGCACCCGCAGGCCGCGCCAGCCGGCCTTGACGGCCGAACGCTTGCGCATCTGCAGAACGAACTGGGCGCGGCCCGCGTCCACCGTGGCATTGGCCAGCAGCACCAGCAGCACGGCGATGAGCGTGGCGGCGGTCTCCCAATGGCCGGCAGAGGCTTCCAGCACCGCCTGCTCGGCATGGTGGCCGGCGGCCTTGTTCAAGCCAACACCGATGGCAATGGCCAGGCCCAACGGCAGCAAGGCCCAGAGCGTGATGCGGAACAGCCGGCCGTAGTCGGCCAGGCCGCCGCGCAGCAGCGCGCCAAAGCCTTGCGGTGCCGGTTGGCGCGCCGCCGTCACGGCCAGGCCGGTGAGCCAGGGCGAGAGCAGCAGCGTGAGCGCCAGGCCGGCCAGGCCCACGGCGGGCAGCACGGTGCCCGCCTGCTGGACCAAGGTGACCACCATCTCGGCAATCAGCGGCAGCGAGAAGCCGCTGGCCAGCTGCGGCGCGCGCAACGAATGGTCCACGAAAGAGGCCAGCGCCCGCCACAGCGGCAGGAACAGCAGCAGTGCCGGCAGGCTCAAGCCCGCCCACCACAGCAGCAGCAAGCGCCATTGCAGGGCCTGCCGGGCCGCCAGGCACAGCGTGGCCCGGACGGAGGAAGAAGAAACAGCCGCGTCACTCATAGCGTGCTCACCAGGGCGTAAAAGGTTTGGACCAGGGCCGCGATTTCATAAGCCCAGCGGCGGGCCGCCGCGGGCTCTGCCTTGAGCACCTGGCTGTTGTCCAGCCGGTGGGTGTCCAGCGCATGCTCGTCCTGCGGATCGAGCTCGGCCGACAAAGCCTTGGCCGGCTTGACCCAGCTGTAGCGGGCCCAGCGGCGCTGGTCGTCCCAGCGCACGGTCTCGCTGCTGCCATCGGCAAAGCGCACCACCAGGGTCTGGGGCGCCGAGGCGCCGTAACGGCGCAGCGTCACGGTGGTACGGAAGGGCAAGGGGCCTGCGGCATCGGGCTTGGCATCGGGATGGGCCTTGTCCCACGCCTTGCGGTCCTGCGCCAGCTGCTCGTCGATCTCACCTTCAGTGCGCTCGACCCAGCGGCCGTCTTTCTGCACGGTGCCGGGCTGCGGGCGCTCTTCTTCGCTGACCAGCTTGCTCACGCGGTCGTCCACCTTCTGCGCCGCGTAGACCTGCTGCTCGAAGATGCGGTTGACGACTTCGGGCTTGCCCGAGCCTTCGATCAGCGCGGCCTGGAGATCGCCAATGGCGGGGTGGCGGAATTTCCAGCGGTCGTAGTAGATCTTGAAGGAACGCGCCAGGGCCTCGCTGCCGATGAGCGTCTCCAGTTCATGGAAGGCCGTGGCGCTGCGGCCGTAAACGCTGCCGTAGCTGTTGCTGGAGAGGCGGTCCCAGCTGTTCTCGCCGGTGCCGTCCGCCGGCTCGCCCAGCACCGAGAAGAGGCGCTCGACCTCGAACGTCGGTGCTTCCAGACGCACGCCCAGGCGCTGCATGCCGCGGCTGCTGAGCGAGTTCAGCTGGCCGCGCCCCTGGATCATGCGCATGTCCCAGAACTCGTTCATGCCTTCGTCCAGCATCGGCTCCTCGAACTCGTTCGAGGCCAGGATGCCGTAGAAGTAGCCGTGGCCAAACTCGTGGATGGTCACGAAGTCCAGGCCGTAGGCATTCGCAGTGCCGGGGCTGAGGTCCTTGTAGCCCTCGGCGGTGAAGAAGGTGGGGTACTCCATGCCACCCGCTTCTTCTGCGTTGTACGGCGGCACCACGGCGGTCACCGTCTTGTACGGGTAGGCGCCCAGCGTCTGCGAGAAGTAGGTCAGCGAATCCAGCGTGGCCTTGAGCACCGGCTGCGCGTTGTGCGCGTACTCGGGCGGGAACAGCACCCGCACCTTGACCGGAGGGCTGCCAGGGCCGGACCAATCCGCCTCCAGCGGCGTGTCGAAACGCTTGTCGGCGGTGAAGGCGAAGTCATGCACATCGCCCTGCACATAGCGGTGGGTGACCCAGCCGTCCTTTTCCACCGGGGCGCCCTGCAGCTCACCCACGGCGCCCACCGTCACGCCCTTGGGCACGGTGATGGCCACGTCGTACTGGCCGAAGTCGGCGTAGAACTCGCTGTGCAGGTGGAACTCGTGGGCATTCCAGCGCGGCGCGGTGGCACCGCGCTCACCCGGCAGTTCCAGCACCGCCATCTTGGGGAACCACTGGCCCACCAGGTGGAAGCTGCCGAAGTAGCCGGTGCGCGCGATGACGCGCGGCAACTGGTCGAAGAAGTCAATGTCCAGCTGGGTGCTGGCACCGGGCGCCACCGGCTGCGGCAGGTCCAGCCGCACAACGGTGTGGTCGGTCTCCGGGCCGTTGTCCGGGTGCACGAAGTACCAGGGCACGGCAGCGCCGGCCTGCTGGACCTTTTTCAGCTCGATGTGGCCCCACTGGCCTTCGTTTGCATCCACCTCGCTGCGAAAGCCGAAACCGAGGTTGCGCTGCTCGCTGAAGAAGGTGCTGCCCTGCCCTTCGAAGCCGTTCATGTACAGGTGCAGGTAGACGGCGCGCACCTCGCGGTCGCTGCGGTTGCGCCAGGTCATCTGCTGCTGGGCTTCGATGGTGTGTTTCTCCGGGTCCAGCTTGGCCTGGATGCGGTAGTCCACAACGCGGTCGGACAGCGTGGCCGCGCCGGGCTGGCGTGGGCCGCCCCAGGCACCGGGCGCACTGGG
>NZ_VIDT01000550.1 GCF_006519715.1 Ideonella azotifigens | reverse complement strand
CCGCCCTCGCGCTTGATCACCGTGATCTGGCCATCGCCCTCCATCTGGGCGTGCTTCACCTCGGCCAGGTCCGACACCGCCTGCTTGCGCAGTTCCATCATCAGGTCGTCCAGCGTCAGGAACTCCTTGCGCAGGTTGCGATGCAGCACCCGGCCGTGGCGCACCAGCGGCAGCGGCGGTGCCTGCAACAAGCGGTGCACCGGCTCGAAGTGCCAGGCCGCCCAGTCCAGCACCCAGTTCCAACCGACGATGGTGCCCACCAGCACCATGCCGTCGGCCACTGTCTTGTAGTCGCCGGCCATCGCGTTCTGCGAGGCGTCGGCGATCAGCACCAGCAGCAGCACATCGGAAATCGCGATCGAGCCCACGTCGCGCCGCAGCACGAAGCGGAAGATCAGGAACAGGAAAACGTACATCGCGCTGCCGCGGATCACCAGCTCCAGCGGCGACATCGAGAAGCTGAACATCGCCATCAAGCTTGCCTGGTTCATCGATCGCTCCGTTCGTGTGCAGCGCCATCTTCCGGCCCCGCAGGCGGCGCCCTGTAGGCCCAGGCGAAGCGCGCGCGTCAGCCGGTGTCGCAACCGTGGCCCCAATGGCGCCATGGCATGGCAATGCGCCCTAGAGTGGCCTCATTGCCTCATGAGGAAACGCCGGGCCCGTCCCAAGTTTCCCCACCCCCTGGGGGGCCTGACGCTCAGCGGCAGGTCTGAGGGCACTCTCATCAACCCAGGAACCGCGATGCGAGTTCCGCCAACTGGAGCTCTTCCCATGCGCACCACCGCCAGCCACACTGCCAGCCCCGCCAAGTCGCGTACGCCCGACACCAGCAAGACCACTGGCCGCGCGCCTGACGCGATCACGCTGCTGCGCGCTGACCACGCCGAGGTCAAGAAGCTGTTCAAGGACTACGAGAAGCTGGCCAAGGCCGAAGCTCCAGCCGGGGATCGCAGCAGCGTCGCGCTGACCATCTGCGAGATGCTGACGGTGCACGCCCAGATCGAAGAAGAGATCTTCTATCCTGCCGCCCGGGAAGTGCTGCCCGAAGGCGATCTGGTCGACGAAGCCACCGTCGAACACGCCAGCGCCAAGGACCTGATCGCCCAGATCGAGGCCGGCAAGCCGGACGACGATCTGTACGACGCCAAGGTCAAGGTGCTGGGCGAGTTGATCGACCACCACGTCAAGGAAGAGCAAGACGAACTGTTCCCCAAGGTCAAGAAGGCTGGCATGGACACCAAGGCCGTCGGCGCACAGTTGGCCGCGCGCAAGGCCGAGCTGATGGCCTCGCATTGAAGGAGGCACCGGCATGAACCGCTTGCACTTCCGCTGCCAGGCCTCTGGCGGCTCGGACCACGCCGGTGCCGGCGGCCCCGGCACCAGCACCTCGGTCGGCCCGGACCCGGCCACCACCACGCTGCCCGACAGCGAAAGCCCGCGCGAATGGCTGGATGAACGCACCCGGAAGCCGGCCAGCGACAAGGGCCAGCCGCAGGGCGTGCCGCTGTCCAGCCAGGATCCGGACCGGCTGACCCCGCCGCTGGGCAAGGAACAGCGCCGGGACGCCGAAAAAGGCGAGGCCCTGGAGTCCAAACGCGGCGCGTACTGAACAACCCGCCACCGGGCATGCGCCACCTGCCCAGGCGGCAGCGACCGGCGTAGAGTCAGCATGCCTTGGCGGCGCAGTGGGGCCGCCGGGGCATGCGACTTGCCCCGGGAGTCGGCGTCGCCGCCCTCGGCTGCCCGATGCGTGCCGCGCCTCCCGATTCGACAGGAGCCATCTCATGAGCCAGCGCCCCGCCACCCAGGCCATTTCGCCACCCATTGCCCCGACCCCGTTCGATGCCACCTTGCTCGTCCAGCCGGACGAGCTGCCGGAGGCAGCACAGGCCACCCTGATGCGGCAGGAGCCCTGCACAGCGTGCAACGAGCAGGCCCACACCGAGGGCCGGCTCTGCATGTCCCGTGGCACCGAGCCCTGGGACAGCCGCCACGTGGTGCCCGAAGATGACAACGCCTACGGCGTGCGCCGCGTCGATGACGCTACCGGCCACGACACGCGCCACGAAGGCGCGCAAGGTTAGGCAGGTGGCTGGTTGATGGCTGGCTGTAGCAGAACATGCGCCGCTGGTCGACACCCGTGCAGGTGGACTTTCTCAGGCCAGAAGGTGGAGCATAGAACCACCTCATCGGGGCTTCCGCAGAGGGCCTGAAGACACGTATGGTGCCGCCGGTATCGACGCCGGCTGGCGAGGCGTTCCCGCATAGCCGGCCCCGGCGTCGCAGCCTGGAAGCACCTCGTGACAAATCAACCAAGCGGCCACATTCGCGCCGCCATCGCCAGCGTCTGGCTGGCCCTCGGCCTGGCCGCAAGCTTGGTCACATCGGCCACCGGCGCAGACGCGGCAACGCACGCGACGGCCACAGGCGCCACGCTGCAATTGCCGCTGGAGGTGCTGGGCGCCGGCCTGCCCAGCAAGCCCACCATCGTGCAAGCCGTCTTGAACGTGGACGCCAGCCAGTTGGCCCAGGTCGACCGGCTGTGGTTCAGCTGCCACCGCTGCGGCTTCTTCGGCCCGCCGGAGTTCGAGGCCACCACGCAGGCCCCCGCCCGCGTCAAGGCCAGCCTGCGGGTGCTGGGCGGCACCAGCGCCGATGCCGGCGCCGATATTCCCTGGGTGGACATCACCGATGCCAACGTGCAACTGGCCGATGCCGAACGACTGCAAGGCGGACTGGCCCGCGGCGGCCTCTACACCGCGCGCATCGGCCTGGTGCTGGACGCCAGCACCAAGGCCAGGCTGGTGGCCGCCGCCAGCGGCAACCTGATCCAGTTCCGCTTCAACGGCACCGATGGCGAGTCCAACGGCTACCGCGTGATTGCACTGCAGCTGCAGGACGCCCAGGGCCGCAACCTGGCCACCAATGCGGTGCAGTTCGCCAACATCAAGAAGCAGAAGGACGCCGGCAAGACCTGGAGCGAAGACGTGGCCGCGGGCGACACCCTCTGGCATGCCTCCGGCGTGCTGGCCAAGTCCTCCATCGTGCCGCGCAAGCTACAGGCAGCCTGCGCCTCCTGCCACGCGCCCACCGGCCGCGACCTGCAGTATTTCAACTACTCGGACAACGCCATCGTGCAGCGCAGCCGCTTCCACGGCCTGAGCAAGCTGCAGGGCCAGCAGATCGCGGCCTACCTGCGCTACAGCCAGCAGGCCGTGCCCCACGTGGCCCAGGCGGCACCGTGGAACCCGCCCTACCAGCCCGGTGCCGGGCTGGACAGCCGGCCCATCACCGAATGGGCCGCGGGCGCCGGCCTGGGCGCTGCGCTGGACACGACCACCCAGGCCTTGCAGGCCGTGTTCGGCAAACCCATCGACGGCCAGCCCCTGAGCCTCACGCAGGCCGACGTGGACAAGGTGATGGACGCCAGCGCCACGATGAACACCCGCGAAATGGCCGTGCCGCTGCAGTACCCGGACTGGAACGCCTGGCTGCCCGCCGCCCACCCGCTGGACGTGTGGCCCGAGGGCTTCAGCCCCGCCGGCTCCTTCGCCAAGGGCGCGCAGTTCTCGCAAAGCAGCTGGCAGGACCCGAACGGCAATGCCGCGAAGATCGAAAGCTGGCTGCAGGGCCACCTGAACCCCAACGGCAAGTACGGCGACTGGAGCCACCTGACGCCGGCCCAGCGCAACGAGATCCAGCAGCTGTTCGCGAACTCGGGCTG
>NZ_VIDT01000055.1 GCF_006519715.1 Ideonella azotifigens | reverse complement strand
GGGATGAGGCGCAGGTGTGCATCGCGCCGCCCGTGGCCCAGCGTTGGTTGCCGGACCCGGCAGAACGCGAGCGCCTGCTGGCCCGCTACGCGCGATTCACCTCGTTGTACCCGGCGCTGCATGCCGCAGTGCCGACGCACTGAACCGTCCCTTTTCGTCCTTCTTCCTTCACGTCCGCCCGCGGGCAGAAAGCAAGCCACCATGAGCACCGATTCCTCCTACTTCGCCAGCGTGGCGCCCGTCCGTTACCAAGGCCCTGCCAGCGAAGACCCGCTGGCCTTCCGCTGGTACGACAAGGACCGTCTGGTGCTGGGCAAGACCATGGCCGAGCACCTGCGTTTTGCCGCCTGCTACTGGCACAGCTTCGTCTGGACCGGGCTGGACCCGTTTGGCGGCGACACCTTCCAGCGCCCGTGGTTCAGCGGCGGCAGCCCGATGGAGCTGGCCGCGCTGAAGGCCGAGGCCGCCTTCGAGTTCTTCAGCAAGCTCGGCGTGCCGTACTACTGCTTCCATGACCGCGACGTGGCCCCCGAAGGTGCCACGCCGCGCGAAACCCTGGCCAACTTCGAGCGCATGGTCGAGAAGCTCGCGGCGCACCAGCAGCGCACCGGTGTGAAACTGCTGTGGGGCACGGCCAACCTGTTCAGCCACCGGCGCTTCATGTCTGGCGCCGCCACCAACCCGGACCCGGAAATCTTCGCAATGGCCGCCACGCAAGTGAAGGCCGCGATGGACGCCACCAAGCTGCTGGCCGGCGAGAACTACGTGCTCTGGGGCGGCCGCGAAGGCTACGAAACCCTGCTCAACACCGACCTGCCGCGCGAGCTGGACCAGCTCGGCCGCTTCCTGAACCTGGTGGTCGAGTACAAGCACCGCATCGGCTTCGAAGGCACCATCCTGATCGAGCCCAAGCCGCGCGAGCCGACCAAGCACCAGTACGACTTCGACGTCGCCACCGTCTACGGCTTCCTGTGCCGCTACGGGCTGGAGAAAGAGGTCAAGGTCAACATCGAAGCCAACCACGCCACGCTCTCCGGCCACAGCTTCGAGCATGAAATTGCCACCGCGCAGGCGCTGGGTATCTTCGGCAGCCTGGACATGAACCGCGGCGACGCCCAGCTCGGTTGGGACACCGACCAGTTCCCCAACAACCTGCCCGACACCTCGCTGGCGCTCTACCACGTGCTCAAGGGCGGCGGCCTCACCACAGGCGGCCTGAACTTTGACGCCAAGGTCCGCCGCCAGTCCATCGACGCCGTCGACCTGTTCCACGGCCACGTCGGCGCGATGGACCACTGCGCCCACGCACTGGAAATCGCAGCCCGCATGTTTGAGGAAGGCCGCCTGGCCGGCGCCGTCGACCAACGCTATGCCGGCTGGCGCGAACCGTTTGGCCAACAGGTGCTGGAGGGCAAGGTGACGCTGGAGGCGCTGTCCGAACATGTGCTCTCGCGCAACCAGGACGTGCTGCCGGTTTCGGGCCGGCAGGAAGCGATGGAGAACCTGGTCAACAGGTATCTGTGAGCCCGAGGCGAGTGCCAATGTCGCTCGCCTTGGCCATACAGCCTATATAAGGTCTACAATTGGCCATATTTTGAAGATAAGGGCCTCTTTATGGGCCCATATATGGCCAAAGCATGATCGATTTTCGCCTTGCTTCAGCCGGCCAGGTGCTCGATGAGCTTGGCGCGCGGCTGCGGCAGCAGCGCCAGGCCCTGAACTGGACCCAGCAAGAGCTCGCCACGCGGGCTCACGTCGCCCTCAACGCCGTCAAGGCGCTGGAGTCGGGTGGCAACACCACGATGACCTCGATGGTGAAGGTGGCTCAGACCCTGGGTGTGATCGGCGACCTGGCACAGGCGTTTGCGCCGAAGGCAAATGTCACCATTGCCGAGCTGGAGCGGGTGGCCGGTGCCACCCGTGTTCGCGTGCGAAAGGCCAGGCCGCAATGAAGAAGGTCGAAGTCTTCTTCCGCGGTTGGGGGCAGGAGTGGGCGCTGGGCACGCTCGCGCAAAACGGCTCCCAGGTTTTGTTTGAATACTCGCGGGCTGCCCTTGAGAAGCGGATCGAGTTTTCCAGACTGAACGTGCCGCTGACGCCGCAAACCTACTCAGGGTTCCCGCAGTACCTGTTGCAACTGCCCGGCTTCATTGCCGATGCGCTGCCAACATGACGTTCAACCAGGGCCCTGGCGGCTACCACCAGACATCGGTGATGGGCGAGGCCCGCCACCCATCGCGCGCATCGCTGCTTGCACTGGCCAAGGCCTGCGACGTGGACGCGGCATTCGCGCTGCGCACCATCGACCAGGTGTGCGGCGTCGCCCAATCCCTGGAGTCCCTGCTGGACAGCAACGGCGTCCGCCGCGCCACCCGCAAGACCATCGGCGACCTCGTCTCAGCCAATGTCGCGCGCTGCCTATCGTCGGCGGTCACGCCAGCCCCCGCATCCCGCAAGCGAGTGGCGCCTACGCCAAAGCCGCGGGCCTGATTCGACCGCAGGTCATGCAGCCAGACAGATTGGCTTGCCCTCCGCACTATGCCTCCCCCGGCAAGCCCGCCAGCAACTTGTCCAGCGTCACCGGATACTCCCGCACCCGCACACCCGTCGCGTTGTAGACCGCGTTTGCAATCGCTGCGGCCACGCCGCAGATGCCGAGTTCGCCGACGCCCTTGGCTTTCATCGGCGATGAGATGGGGTCGGTTTCGTCGAGGAAGATCACGTCCTGGTGGGGCATGTCGGCATGCACCGGGACTTCGTAGCCGGCGAGGTCGTGGTTGACGAAGAAGCCTTTGCGGTGGTCGATGGCGAGTTCTTCCATCAGCGCGGCGCCTGCACCCATGGTCATCGCGCCGATGACCTGGCTGCGGGCGGACTTGGGGTTCAGGATGCGGCCGGCGGCGCAGACGGCCAGCATGCGGCGGATGCGGATTTCGGCAGTGGCGGCGTCCACGGCCACTTCGACGAAATGGCCGCCGAAGGTGGACTGCTGGTAGCGCTTGTCCAGGTCGCCGTAGGTCATCGTGTCTTCGGCGACGGCGCCGTCCTTGCCCGCGGCCTCGGCCAGCGTCATGCGGCGGTTGCCGGCACGGATCTCGCCGTCGGTGAACACGGCTTCGGCGAGGTTGAAGCCGTGTCGCGCCGCGAGGGTGGCGCGCAGTTTTGCGCAGGCGGCATAGACGCCGGCGGTGGAACTGTTGGCACCCCACTGGCCACCTGAGCCGGCCGAGACCGGGAAGGCCGAGTCGCCGAGCTGCACGTTCACCTGCGACAGCGGCACGCCCATCATCTCGGCAGCGGTCTGCGCAATGATGGTGTAGCTGCCGGTGCCGATGTCCGTCATGTCGGTTTCGACGGTGACGATGCCGCGCGAGTCCAGTTTCACCCTGGCGCCGGACTTCATCAGCAGGTTGTTGCGAAACGCCGCGGCCACGCCCATGCCGATCAGCCATTGGCCTTCGCGCCGCTGGCCGGGTTTGGCCGAGCGCCTGGCCCAGCCGAAGCGCTCGGCTCCGGTGCGCAGGCATTCGGTGAGGCGGCGCTGGGAGAAGCGGCGGTCCGGCTTTTCGGGGTCGACCTGGGTGTCGTTGATGACGCGGAATTCGATCGGGTCCAGCCCCAGCTTCTCGGCCATTTCGTCCATGGCGATTTCCAGCGCCATCAGGCCCGGCGCCTCGCCGGGCGCGCGCATGGCGTTGCCCTCGGGCAGGTCCAGCACGGCCAGTCGCATCGCGGTCATGCGGTGGGCGCCGGCGTAGAGCAGGCGGGTTTGGTTGACCGCTGTTTCGGGCTTGCCTTCGGCCAGGTCGCCGGACCAGCTTTCGTGGCCAATGGCGTTGATCTTGCCGTCCTTCCCGGCACCGATGCGGATGCGCTGGATGGTGGCCGGCCGGTGCGTGGTGTTGTTGAACATGAAGGGCCGCGGCAGCATCACCTTGACCGGCCGGCCTGCGGCCTTGGCGCCCAGCGCGGCCAGCAGCACGTCTGCCCGCAGGAACAGCTTGCCGCCAAAGCCGCCGCCGATGTAGGGCGAGATGAGGCGCACTCTTTCCTTGGGCATCTTCAGCGTGGCGGCCAGGTCGGTGCGGCCCCAGTCGATCATCTGGTTCGAAGTCCACACGGTCAGTTCGTCGCCCTTCCAGGCGGCCAGCGTGGCGTGTGGCTCCATCATCGCGTGGGCATGGTCGGGCGTGCGGTAGGTCGCGTCCAGCTGGACCGGCGCGGCGGCGAAGGCGCCAGAGAAGTCGCCCACTGCACTGTCCGGCTCCGGGTCCTGCTTGGGCGTGGGTTTCTTCGCCGAGTCCTTGGCGGCGGCCAGGTCGAAGCTGCCTTCGGCGGCTTCATATTCGACCTTGACCAGCTGCGCTGCAGCGCGGGCCTGCTCGAAGCTTTGCGCAACGACCAGCGCCACAGCCTGGTGGTAATGCTGCACCTCGGGCCCGGCCAGCAGCTTGGCCGTGTTGCGCTTGCCCTTGCCGAGCTGGCCGGCGCTGCCTGCGGTGACGATGGTGATGACGCCGGGCGCGGCCCGCGCGGCACTCAGGTCCATCGCGGTGATGCGGCCCTTGGCAATGGTGGCGCCGACGGGGTAGCCGTAAGCCGGGTTGGCGGCCACGTCGGGCCGCTCATAGGCATACGGCGCGGTGCCGGTGGTCTTGCGCGGGCCGTCGATGCGGTCGGTCGGACGGCCGACGACCTTCAGCTGGTCGATCGGGTTGGTGCCCGCAGGGGTGTCGAATTTCATCGCTCAGCCTCCCATTTGTTTGGCCTGGACCAGCACCGCGGCCAGCGTGCGCTCGGCGAGCTGCAGCTTGTAGGCGTTGTCGTCGCTGGGCTTGGCGCCGGCGAGCAACTGGGCAGTGACCGCCTTGGCGCCTTGCGGCAGTGCGGCTTCGGCGGCTTCCACGCGCCAGGGCTTGTGTGCCACGCCGCCCAGCGCCACGCGGCCGCTGCCGTCCGGCTGCAGCACCGCAGCGACCGAGACCAGCGCAAACGCATACGAAGCCCGGTCGCGCACCTTGCGGTAGACGTGCAGGCCGCCCAGCGGCTTGGGCAACGTGACGCTGGTGATCAACTCGCCCGGCACCAGCGCGGTTTCGATCTGCGGCGTGTCGCCGGGCAGGCGGTGAAAGTCGGCAATCGGTATGTGGTGGGCCTGGCCGTCGGGGCGGACGGTGTCGACCGTCGCGTCCAGCACGCGCATGGCCACGGCCATGTCGCTCGGATGCGTGGCGATGCAGGCCGCGCTGGTGCCCACGATGGCGTGCTGCCGCGTCACGCCGCCAATGGCACTGCAACCGCTGCCGGGCTGGCGCTTGTTGCAGGGCTGGGCGGCGTCGTAGAAGTAGGGGCAGCGGGTGCGCTGCAGCAGGTTGCCGGCGGTGGTCGCGCGGTTGCGCAACTGGCCTGAGGCGCCGGCCAGCAGCGCGCGGGACAGCACGGCGTAGTCGCGTCGCACCCGTTCGTTGGCCGCGAGGTCGGTGTTGCGCACCAGCGCGCCAATGCGCAGGCCGCCCTCGGGTGTCGGATCGATCTGGTCCAGCGCCAGGCCGTTGACGTCGATCAGGTGCGAAGGCACCTCGATCTGCAGCTTCATCAGGTCCAGCAGGTTGGTGCCACCGGCGATGAACTTGGCGTTGGGGTGGTGCGCCGCGGCCGCTGCCGCTTCGGGGGCGGTGCGGGCGCGTTCGTAGGTGAAGGGCTTCATGGCTGGCCTCCTTGCTGCTGCGCGACCTCGGTGATCGCATCGGCAATGTTCGAGTACGCACCGCAGCGGCAGATGTTGCCGCTCATGCGCTCGCGCAGTTCCTCGGCCGAGAGCATCGGGCGCTCGGTCAGGCTGGCGCTCACGTGGCTGGGTATGCCGCGTTCCACCTCGTCCAGCATGCCGACGGCCGAGCAGATCTGCCCCGGCGTGCAGTAGCCGCACTGGTAGCCGTCGTGCTTCACGAAGGCGGCCTGCAGCGGGTGCAGCCGCTCCGGCGTGCCCAGGCCTTCGATGGTCGTGACCTTGGCGCCATCGTGCATGACCGCCAGCGTCAGGCACGAGTTCAGCCGGCGGCCATCCGCCAGCACCGTGCAGGCGCCGCACTGGCCGTGGTCGCAGCCTTTCTTGGTGCCGAACAGCTGCAGGTGCTCACGCAGCGCGTCCAGCAGCGTGGTGCGGTTGTCCAGTTCCAGCGTGCGCGTCTGGCCGTTGACCTGCAAGCTGACCTTGGACATGGGCACGCCGGAGGCGGGCGGCGAGGGTGCTGGCGTGGGCACGGCAGCGGCGTCTGCCGCGGGCACCACGCTGGCCGTGGACGCAGCGCCGGCAATCAGCAGGTCACGGCGGGAAATGGCGAGGTCTTGCTGGCAGTGCATGGCTTGATCGGCTCCCCGTAGGCATGTGGCGGAGGCGGGCAATCGGCGCGCCCGGCCATGCGGTGGCACGCGTCCCTGCCGGCGCCGAGGCTGTCACCTTGGTGGGCCAACCGGCGTCGCATACTGGTGGCTGCCAAAGTCAAAACGGGAGCGTCAAATGGAAAAGTTGCAGACTGGCTACCTCGGCCACTTCACGTTGCGTGGCTTCAGCCAGGCGCAGCCGGACGGGCGTTTCGAGGCCCACTTCAGCGTCACCGAAGACGACCCTGAGGCCGACGCCTCGGCCACCGGCGACACCGGCATGCTGTATGGCACCGAAGAAGAGGCGGCAGATGCCGGCCTGCAGGCGGCGATGACCTGGGCCAACGAGAACAACCCGGACGACCGGGAAGGGCGGAGCTGAGCGGCTGAACCCGGATCCCGATCAGTCTGCGGTGCAGGCGAGCATCGCGAGCTGGGCTGCCAGCGTGGGTGGCGTGTCAGGTGCGGCCGGCTCGGCTTGAGCGCCTGGCGCGGCACCCAGCTTGATCTCGGCGCCAGCCGCGTGCATGCGGCTGGCCACCCGTTCCAGTTCCTCGGGCGTGAGCGCCAGCCTGGCCGCGGCAAAGAACAGCATGTGCAGGCCCATGCCGCGCGGCGCCTGGCCGCCGGTGTACTTGCGCCATTGCTGGCCGCCGGCCAAGCCAAACAACTCGGCCATCTCGACCCCGGTCATGCCGAGTTCTTCCTTCAAGCGGCGCAGGTCCGCAGGCGTGGGTGGGCTGTATTGCATGCTCCGACTGTCCGCCTCCAGCATGAACAGACTGTGACGGTCGCGGGTGGTTTGTGGCGGCAGTCATCTGCGCACGCACGGGCCACGAGCCCGCGAAACCGGGCATTCGCCTCGGGCAAGTCGAGCCAGGCCGAGTGCGCCGAGGCGTTGCTTGGATAATCACACCCACATGACGAACCGCGACACCAGCGCCGAGCCCGGCGCAACTCACAGCCCCTGGCGCCTCTCGGTGGCGCCCATGATGGACTGGACCGATAGGCATTGCCGGGTCTTCCATCGGCTGCTGACCCGCCACACCCGGCTCTACACCGAGATGGTGACAACCGGGGCTTTGCGGCATGGGGACCAGCCGCGGCACCTGGACTTTGATGCGGCGGAGCAGCCGCTGGCCTTGCAGCTGGGGGGCAGTGAGCCGGGCGAGCTGGCATACAGCACCGAGCTGGCGCGGCAGTGGGGCTACCAGGAGGTGAACCTGAACTGTGGTTGCCCCAGCGAGCGGGTGCAGCGCGGCGCGTTTGGTGCCTGCCTGATGGCCGAGGCGCCGCTGGTTGCGGACTGCGTGCGGGCGATGGTGGAGGCGGCCCAGCCGCGGCGGGCGGGTGAGGCGGCGCTGCCGGTCACGGTCAAGCACCGCATTGGCATCGACAAGGAAGAGAGCTATGCGTTTGTGCGCGACTTCGTGGGCACCGTGGCCGAGGCCGGCTGCGAGGTGTTCATCGTGCATGCGCGCAATGCCTGGCTCAAGGGCCTGAGCCCGAAGGAAAACCGCGAGATTCCGCCGCTGCGCTATGAACTGGTGCACCAGCTCAAGCGCGAGTTTCCGCAGCTGACCATCGTGCTGAATGGCGGCGTGAAAACCTCGGATGAGATCGCCCATCAGCTGCAGTTCGTGGACGGCGTGATGATCGGCCGCGAGGCTTATCACAACCCCTGGGTGATGGCCGACTGGGACCGGCGCTTCTTCGGCGAAGCGGCAGCCGAGCGCGACCGCATCGACATCGAACGCGCGATGGCGCTGTACATGGCCGAGCGCCATGCTGAAGCCGGCACGCCGTGGGCGCACATTGCCCGCCACATGCTGGGACTGTGGAACGGCACGCCGGGCGCGCGCCGCTGGCGGCAGGTGTGGTCGGACCACAAGCTCAAGGGCGAAACGCCAGAGGCAGTGCTGCGCATTGCACATCCGGAATTGGCCACGGAGGCCGCATGACCGCTCAGGTGCTCGGCGTGCTCGGTGGCAGCGGGCTCTACGAGCTGCCTGGCCTGACGGACACCGCTTGGGTCACGGTCGACACGCCCTGGGGGGCGCCCTCTGACCAATTGCTGGCCGGCCGCCTGAACGGCGCGCAACTCGTCTTCCTGCCGCGCCACGGCCGCGGCCACCGCGTGCCGCCGGGCGAGGTCAACTACCGGGCCAACATCGCGGCGCTGAAGCAATTGGGCGTGACCGACGTGCTGTCGGTCAGCGCGGTGGGCGGGCTGCGGGCGGACCTGCCGCCGGGCACCTTCGTGGTGGTGGACCAGTTCATCGACCGCACCGTGGGCCGGGCATCGTCCTTCTTCGGCACCGGCCTGGTGGCGCACGTGGCGATGGCCAGGCCGACCTGCCACCGGCTGGGCCGGCATGTGCTGGCGCAACTGGCGGCGCAAGGCGTGCCGCATGCGGATGGCGGCACCTACCTGGCGATGGAAGGTCCGCAGTTCTCCACGCTGGCCGAAAGCCGCATGTACCGCAGCTGGAACTGCGACGTGATCGGCATGACCAACCAGCCAGAGGCCAAGCTGGCGCGCGAGGCCGAGCTTTGTTATGCCTCGGTGGCGATGGTGACGGATTTCGACTGCTGGCATCCGCAGCACGACAGCGTGACGGTGGACGCCATCGTCAAGGTGCTGCTGGGCAACGCCGACACGGCACGCTCGCTGGTCGCCGCACTGACCGGCCAGATCACCGGCGACAGCCACGGCGCGGGATGCGCCTGCCGACGGGCACTGGACCACGCGCTGATCACCGCGCCTGCGGTGCGCGACCCGGCGATGGTGGCGAAGCTGCAAGGCATTGCAGGCCGCGTGCTGGGCAGCACGGGGCCGTGAGGTTCTGGTGGCCTGACATAAATCGTCAGTTTCCTTACGGCACAGAAACTGCTGATTGGCGGGGCAGTTGATGCGATCGGCGCATCAACTGCTCACAGCTTCCCGAAGGCGACCCCGGCAGAATTTTGTCTGTTGCCCGGGTTTGCTTTTCCGGTGACCTGACCCGCCTACCTTGCCACTGACAACGGGCTGCTTTGCACGGCCCGAAGGGACTTTGACATGCCGACTCCTGTTCGCCACGCTGGCGTAGACGCCAGCGTGTGCCGGCGCTCGCCTGCGCTTTCCAAGTTGCCATGGCGCCGCGCCAGCGCCGTCCTCGGTGCCGTCGCCATCAGCTGGGGGCTCGCCGGCTGCGGCGGCAGTGCCAGCGAGGGCAGTTCGAACGAGGCAGCTGCTGCCGAAGCCCGCCGCAGCGCGCTGGCCGTTTCGCAGCTGACCGCGCCTTCGCAGCTGGACGCGGTGCGCTTCGCCCAGCAGGCGACGATGGGCGCCAACGAGGCCCTCATCACCACGCTGCAGAGCCGCGGGTTGCCGGGCTGGTTGAAGGACCAGATGGCGCTTTCCAGCTCGCGCTACACCTCGGGTGCTGCCAACGGCGATGCGATCCACAAGAACGTCAGCGAGGTCAGCTTTTGCGACCAGCCGGCCCAGTCCGGCAACCCGAACTGCTGGCGCGACTACTACTCGACCGACCCGCTGATCTGGGACTTCTACCGCAACGCCACCGGCCAGACGGACCAGCTGCGCCAGCGTGTGGCGCTGGCGCTGCACCAGATCCTGGTGGTCAGCGGCTACGAGGTCAGCGGCACCTACGGCATTCGCAATTACCAGAACAACTTCCTGACGCTGGCCTTCGGCAACTACCGCGACGTGCTGCGCAAGGTCGTGCTGTCGCCGGTGATGGGTGACTACCTGGACCACGTCAACAACTCGCCCACCGCACCGAACGAGAACTTCGCGCGCGAGATGCTGCAGCTGTTTTCGCTGGGCACCTGCCAGCTGCAGAAAAACGGCAACTACGTGGGCGGCAAGTGCCAGCCGGTCTATGACAACGACATGGTGCGCAACTACGCCTTTGCCCTGACCGGCTGGACCTACCCGGTGGGCGGCAGCGCCAGCTGGGGCTGCTGGCCCACCGGCGCGAATTGCCAGTACTACGGCGGCGACATGGTGCCGGCCCCGGCGCTGCGCAACAGCAGCGCCCGCACGCTGCTGGGCGGTGTGGCCGTGCCGGCAGGCGCCGACGCCGCGACCGCGCTGGAACGCGTGCTCGACAGCGTGATGGGCCACGCCAACATCGGCCCCTTCCTGGCCAAGCAGCTGATCCAGCAACTCGTCAGCAGCAACCCGACGCCGCTGTACGTGCAGCACGTGGCCACCGCCTTCAACAACGGCAAGTTCAAGTACGTGGATGGCGACAAGACCATCAGCTTCGGCGCCGGCGTGAAGGGCGACCTGGCCGCCACCGTGGCCGCGGTGCTGCTGGACCCGGAAGCGCGCGACACCACGGTCAACCCGGCCAATGGCGGCAAGCTGCGCTCGCCCGCGCTGTTCTTCACCAGCGCGCTGCGCGTGATGAACGGTTTCAGCGACGGCGCGTCGCTCAGTTGGTGGTGGGGCGAGTCGCTCAAGCAGCACATGTTCAACCCGCCCTCGGTGTTCAGCTACTACCCACCGCGCTACCCGGTGGCCGGCACGAGCAAGCTGGTCGGCCCGGAGTTCGGCATCCACAACGCCAATGGCGCACTGAACCGCCTGAACTACCTGACCTACCTGTTCGACTGGGACGGTTCGACGCCGGACGCGACGATCCCGAACGCCATCGGCACCAAGATCAAGGTCGATGCCTTCCTCACCAGCGCATCTGATGCCACCGCCTTGGTCGACCGCATGTCGCTGGTGATGCTGGGCCAGCCGCTGGCCGCCACGCCGCGGCAGAAGGTGATCGACGCCGTGGGCTGGTGGACCTCGCAGCGCGACAGCCAGAACTGGCAGTCCAAGCGTGTGCGCGCTGCCGCCTACCTGATCATGGCCTCGCCCGACTACCAGGTGGCCCTGTGAGCCGGCCCCGTCAACGATCCGGAAACATCCCCATGTCGCACGATCATCACGATTCCTTTTCTCCCGCCCGCCGCCAATGGCTGCGCCGCTCCGGCGGCATGCTGGCTGCATCGCTGGGCGCCGGCAGCGTGGCCAACCTGCTGAGCATGGGCCCGGCCTATGCGGCCGACTACAAGGCACTGGTCTGCGTCTTCCTCTATGGCGGCAACGACGGCATGAACATGGTCGTGCCCAGCGACACCAGCCGCTACAACCAGTACGCTGGCGTGCGCGGCAAGCTGGCGCTGCCCAAGGATCAGCTGGTGGCGCTGACCGGCAGCGACTACGGCCTGCACCCAGCCATGGCCGCGCTGCAGCCCTGGTGGGCCAAGGGCCAGTTGGCGCCTGTGGTCAACGTCGGCCCGCTGGTGGGCCCGCTCACCAAGGACCAGTACCGCGCCGAGCCCGAAGGCTCTTCGCTGATTCCCGACAGCCTGTTCTCCCACTCCGACCAGCAGGCCCTGTGGGAAACCGGCACCGGCGACTCGGACTACCGCACCGGCTGGGGCGGCCGCAGCTCGCAGGTCCTGAAGACCATCAACCCGGTGATTGCCATTGGCAGCAACGGCCGCTTCGGCGTGGAAGACACCCGCACGCCACTGGTGCTGCCCACGGCAGGCAACGTCTTCGGTGCCTACGGCCTGCAGCCCTCGGACCTCACGTGGGAGCCCAACGCGCTGCGCAAGGCGGCCATCGACGCGCTGTACGCGCAGACCAGCGGCGTGGGCCTGCGCGATGCCTACAGCAGCCAGCAGCGCGATGCCTTCGAGGTTTCGCAGCGACTGGGCACGCTGGTCGCCTCCAAGCCGGGCGACGCGAACTCGGTGCCGGCGGTGGACAGCGCATTCGCGGCGCTGATGGTCAACGGCGTGGTCAGCGAACCGCTGGCTGCCCAGCTGTACCAGACGGCCCGGCTGATTGCGCAGAATGCCGTGGTGCAGGGCAATCGCCAGATCTTCTTCGTGACCCAGGGCGGCTTCGACAACCACAACGGCCAGATCGGCCAGACTTCGCTGGACGGCACGCACGCCGGCCTGATGAAGACGCTGGCCGTGGCGCTCGCGGCCTTCCAGACGGCCATCACCGCCATCGGCCTGGGCCCCAAGGTCACCACCTTCACGCAAAGCGATTTCGGCCGCACCTTCGCGCCGAACGCAAGTTCGGGTACCGACCATGCCTGGGGCAACCATCAGCTGGTGCTGGGCGGGGCAGTGAAGGGCGGCCAGGCCTATGGCCGGTATCCGGAGCTGGTGCTGGGCGGACCGGACGACGTGGGCGTGGACAGCTGGGAATTGCAAGGCCGCTGGATCCCCAGCAGTTCTGTGGACCAGTACGCCGCCACCTTGCTGCACTGGTTCGGCGCAAAGGACGCGCAGCTCGACAAGATCCTGCCGAACCTGGTGAACTACGGCAGCGCAAGGTCCTTGGGTTTTGTTTGAGCGGCGGGGGCTGTGGATGCTCATCGCTACCCTTCGACAGGCTCAGGGCGAACGGTTCAAAGTCCCCCGTTCGGATAGCACCCACCGTTCGGGCTGAGCCTGTCGAAGCCCAGCAACCGCGGCAGAACCTCTACAGTGCCGGCCGGGCCAAGGCCCGCTGCACTTCCCCGACAAACTCGCCATGCGCGAAGTCGGCGTGGGTCACCAGGCCCTGGATGCGGCCGTTGAGTTGTTGCCGGTCGGCCAGGCTCAGGTCGCCCGCGGTCACCGCAACGATCGGGATGTGCCGCGTGGCCGGGTGGTTCTTCAATGCCTCGGCCACGTCGAAGCCGCTGACCTCGGGCATGGCCAGGTCCAGTGCGATCAGGTCCGGCCGGAAGCGCTGCGCCAGTTCGATGCCTTCCTGCCCGCCCAGCGCGCGCAGCACCACGCAGCCACGCTGGCGCAGCTGTCCAGCCAGTCGCTCGACGGCGATGGGGTCGTCGTCCACCACCAGCACCGTGGCCTTGCGCTCGGCGTCTACCGCCAGGCCCATGCGCTCCAGGCCTCGGGCCAGCGCGTCACGCGCAATCGGCTTTTGCAGCACCAACGCGGCGCCCAGTGAATAGCCGCGGCCATGGTCGGCCACGACCGAGACGACCACCACAGGCACGCTGGCCCAGGCCGGCAGCGTGCGCATGTGGGCCAGGAATTGCCAGCCGTCCATGCCGGGCAGCATGATGTCCAGCGTGATCAGGTCCGGCGTGCATTCGGCGGCCAGCGTCAGCGCCTCTTCGGCTGAATGGACCCAGCGCACCTCGAAGCCCTGTTCCTCCAGCTGCACGCGCATCAGCGCCGCGGCATCGGCGTTGTCTTCCACCACCAGTGCCAGCCGGTGAACCGTGTCGCTGGACCGATTGCTTCCAGGCGCCCAGGCTTGCTGCGCCGCATGGGCCGTCTCGTCCCGCAACGGCAGCCAGACGGTGAAACAGCTGCCACGACCGGCCTCGCTGGTCACGGCGATCATGCCGTTGTGCAGCTCCACCAGCCGGTGCACCATCACCAGGCCCAGGCCGGTGCCCTCGGCTTGGCGGGTCACCGAGTTGGCGATCTGGGTGAAGGGCTTGAACAGTTTGTGCAGGTCGGCGGCGCTGATGCCGATGCCGCTGTCGGTGACCGAGATCTCGACATAGCGCGCAGGGCGCGCGGGAGCGGCCTCGGTCTGCACCGGCGGCTGCATGCGCAGGCCTTCGCGGAAGCCGGGCAGGGCGCTGCTGGCGCGGTCGGCGTCGGCCCACTGCACCTGCACGCTGACCTGGCCACCATCGGGGCTGAACTTGATCGCGTTGGACAGCAGGTTCAGCAGCAGCTGCTTGAGCCGGCGGCGGTCGGCCTGCAGCATGCCCAGCGGGCCGGGCTTGGCCAGCAGCAGCCTGACCTGGCGGGCGCGGGCGCGTTCATCGACCATCGCCAGGGTTTCGGTCAGCAAGGCCTGCAGCGGCACCGCTTCCAGCTCGATGTCGACCTTGCCGGCCTCGATCTTGGACAGGTCCAGGATGTCGTTGATCAGCGCCAGCAGGTGGTGGCCGCTCTGGAAGATGTGGGTGGCGAAGGTGCGCTGCCGGTCACTCAAGGGCCCGGCCATGCTGGCCTTCAGCATCTCGGAGAACCCGATCACCGCGTTCAGCGGCGTGCGCAGCTCGTGCGCCATGTTGGCCAGGAAATCCGACTTGAAGCGGCTTTGTTCTTCCAGCTGCCGGTTGCCCGCGGCCAGCTGTGCGTTGGCCGCCTGCAGCTGCTCGGTCAAGGCGTTCAGCTCGGCGCTGCGCCTGCGCATGCGGTCATGGGCATGGGCCAGCTTGGTGTAGAGCACATTGCTTTCAAGCAGCAACCGGCCCAGCACGAAGCTGGCCCCCATCAGGCCGAAGATGCGGCCGGCGTAAAAGCCCAGGTCGAAGCGGGCCGCGTTGAACAGCGCCGACAGCCCCACGTCCAGCAGCCATACCGCCATCACCACGACCAGCCACAGGTCCAGCACGGTGAGCGGACGGCGCTGCCAGATCAGCGTGCCCAGTGTGACCAGGCAGATCAGCCAGACGGTGCTGACGACCAGCGTGAGGCTGGAGAGGTAGCTGTGTTGATCGGTCATCAGCGCGGGCAGGCTGTCCTGGCCCAGCGTGGTCCATGCAACAGCCAGGCCGGCCGCCAGCAGTGCGAGGCCAGAGCCTGCCAGGCTGGCCAGCAGCGGTGAGCGGCCATGCGGCAAGGCCTCCCGCCGGCTGCCGCGCAGCAGCGCGTAGGCCAGCACATAGAGCGGAAAGCCGCCGTGCCAGAACATGTAGATCCAGGCCGTGGTGTGGCGCCCCGCACCGAGCAGGCCGGCGGGGCTGAACACGCCGGGGTAGGTCAAGGCATGCAGCGTGGTGATGCTGGCAGTGAACAGGTAGCCGCAGGCCAGCACCAGCAGTGCACGCGAGCGGGTCAGCCGGAACTGGCCCAGCAGCAGCACGAAGGTGATCAGGTCGGTGACGACGAGCGCCGCCTCATAGGCCGGGATGAAGGGCCAGAGCTGCCCCAGCGGCTCCTTCGCAAACGGCACCGCGCAAGCGAACAGCAGCGCGCAAATGCACAGCAGGGACAGCGCCATGCGGCGCTCCCTGTGGCTGGCCAGCCAGCCGGCCAGCGAAGTGGGCTGCAGGCTTGGGTCGGACCTGGCGTTCAAGGTGTTGGGTGTTGCGCTAGCACCCGTAGAAGTCATGCCTTATTACAGCAGAGCATGCTGGGAGAACACAGCTGTCAATGTTGACAGTCAGGTTTCCTCACCCCGCGGGCTGGCGACTACCTGGGGAAGACCCTGGCCAGGTCGCCAGCAGCAGGCCAGCCAGCGCCAGGCCCAGGGCCAGTGCCTGGGCAAGGCCCAGCGACTCGCCCAGCCACAACACGCCGACCGCGGTGGCGGCAAGCGGCAGCATCACGCTGAACACCCCCGCCTGCTGGGCCGGCACATGGCGCAGCCCGACCATCCACAGCCACACGGTGACCATGCTGGCAGCCACCGCGTAAAACAGCAGCAGGCCCCAGGCCGAAGCCGCCACGCCGGCGAAGTCAAAACGCATCGCCTGCCACAAGCCCAGCGGCGTGACCAGCACCAGGCCCCAGAGGTTGATCAGCGCGCTGATGCGCTTGGGCGAGACCTGGGCCGTCAGCCGCTTGCCGATGACCACGTAGCAGGCCTCGCAGAACACCGCGCCCAGCAGCAGCGC
>NZ_VIDT01000549.1 GCF_006519715.1 Ideonella azotifigens | reverse complement strand
CGCGGTCGCGACGCCGCCCGCAGCGGCCAACGACCGCCCGTTCCAGGTCGCGCGCACCGCGGTGCTCGAAGACGATGAGCAGGTGTGGTCGTTCGAGTCGTGGGCGCAGCGCCTGGGCAAGGTGCGTGGCCTGTCGGTCGAGCCGGAGTACACCTTCGAAGCCGGCACCTCGGTGCAGTTTGAGCTGACGCGCCTCGATGATCGCCGCGGCAGCGAAACCGGCCACGAGGCCGAGGTCGAGTTCAAGCAGCTGTTCAACGACATCGCGCGCGACGGCTGGGGCTGGGGCCTGAGCGCAACGCTGGCCGCAGAGCGTACCCACGACAGCGGCGGCACGCTGCCGTCCGTCGAGATCAAGCTGCCGCTGTCCATCGCGCTGGGCGACAGCGGCGGATTCCTGCACCTGAATGTGGGCATCGGCAAGGCCCGTGATGCACGCCGCAGCTGGAACGGCGCCGTCGGGATCGAACGTGAGCTGTTCAAGCGCACGCTGTTCTTCGCCGAACTGGCGCGTGAGAACGAGGCGACGTTCATGCAGGTCGGCGCACGCCACTGGTTGCGCCGCGACAGGCTGGCGATCGACTTCGGCCTGCAGCAGCAGCGTGCCGATGGCCTGCGCACCTCGGGCTTTGTCGTCGGACTGGGTTGGTACGACTTGTAGCGCGCCGCCGCTGTGCGCACGCCGTGCGGCGATGTAGCGTCTGCTGTTCGCGAAAGACCTCAGCCAGCCGCTTTCTTGCGAGCCGGCCGGCGCTTCGCAGCTGCAGGGCCTGGCGTCTGGCCCAGCTGGCGCTGGATCTCCGTCTGGCCCTGGTCGCAGAGAAATTCCTCGAAGGCCAGCGCCACATGCGGCAACTGGCGCGAGGCCAGGTGCATCACATACCAGTCGCGCACGATCGGGTTGTCGGCCACCGGCAGCAGCGCCAGCAGCCCGGCGTTGATCTCGAGCACGCAGGTGTGCATCGACAGGAATGCCGCGCCGAAGCCGGCCGCGCACATGCGCTTGATGGCCTCGTTGCTCGACAGCTCGGAGCCGATGCGCAAGGGCAGGCCCTGGTCCTTGAAGACGCGCTCGACCGTCGTGCGCGTGCCGGAACCGCGCTCGCGCACGAGGATGCGGGTCTCGGCGACGTCGGCCAGGGTCAGGTCGGGCATGGCCATCAGCGGGTCGGTGGGCGCGGCGAGGAATGCCATGGGATGGCGCGCGAATGTGCGCGAGTCGGTTTTCAGTTCGGCCGGCGGGCGGCCCATGATCGCCACGTCGATCTCCTGGCCGGCGAGCATGCGCACGATCTCGTCGCGGTTGCCCACCTGCAGCTTGACCTTGACCTTGGGACGGTCGTTGATGAAGGACACCAGCAGCGGCGGCAGCAGGTACTCGGCCGTCGTCACGGTGCCCACACGCAGCGTGCCCGAGAACACGCCGCGCAGCGTGGCCATCTCCTCGCCGGCCTCGCGCCACAGGTCGACGATGCGGCTCGCGTAACCGGCCAGCAGTTCGCCCGCTTCGGTCAGGCGCACGCCGCGGCCGTTGCGCTGCAGCAGCGGCGTGCCGGCCGAGGCTTCGAGCGCGGCGATCTGGATCGACACCGCCGGCTGCGTCAAGTGCATTTCGTCTGCCGCGAGCGAGACGCTGCCCAGCCTCGCGACGGTGTGGAACGCGGTCAGCTGGCGAAACGTGGCGTTGCGGGTGAGTGGCATGGTGACATATTAGCTTTTCGAGATGTCAGAGCGAATAGTTTTAATTATTCCAAATCGTTGATCCTGCCTACATTGCACCCATCAGCTTTCACCGACACACCCAACAGCAGGGGAATCCAGATGGGCAACATGAAAGACGCAGTGCAGATCACCGACGCGAAGAAGCGTTATTCGGCGGGCGTGCTCAAGTACGCGCAGATGGGCTACTGGGACGGTGACTACGAACCGAAGCAGACCGACATCCTGGCGCTGTTCCGCATCACGCCACAGGACGGGGTGGACCCGATCGAGGCGGCGGCCGCGGTGGCCGGCGAGTCGAGCACCGCAACCTGGACCGTGGTCTGGACCGACCGGCTCACCGCGTGCGACATGTACCGCGCCAAGGCCTACCGCGTCGACCCGGTGCCGGGCATTCCGGGCCAGTTCTTCTGCTACGTCGCTTACGACTTGTCGCTGTTCGAGGAGGGCTCGATCACCAACGTCGCGGCCTCCGTCATCGGCAACGTCTTCAGCTTCAAGCCCTTGAAGGCGGCCCGGCTCGAGGACATGAAGTTTCCGGTGGCCTACGTGAAGACCTTCGCCGGCCCGCCGACCGGCATCGTGGTCGAGCGTGAGCGGCTCGACAAGTTCGGCCGTCCGCTGCTGGGTGCCACCACCAAGCCCAAGCTCGGCCTGTCCGGCCGCAACTACGGCCGCGTCGTGTACGAGGGCCTGAAAGGCGGGCTCGACTTCATGAAGGACGACGAGAACATCAACTCGCAACCCTTCATGCACTGGCGCGACCGTTTTCTGTTCGTGATGGACGCCGTCAACAAGGCCAGCGCCGCGACCGGCGAGGTCAAGGGCAGCTACCTGAACGTGACCGCGGGCACGATGGAAGAGATGTACCGTCGCGCCCAGTTCGCAAAAGACCTGGGCTCGGTGATCGTGATGGTCGACCTGGTGGTGGGCTACACCGGCATCCAGTCGCTGAGTCACTGGTGCCGGCAGAACGACATGATCCTGCACCTGCACCGCGCCGGCCACGGCACCTATACGCGGCAGAAGAACCATGGCGTGAGCTTCCGCGTGATCGCGAAGTGGATGCGGCTGGTGGGCGTGGATCACATCCATGCCGGCACGGCGGTGGGCAAGCTCGAAGGTGACCCGATGACGGTGCAGGGCTACTACAACGTCTGCCGCGACACGCACACCAGCGTCGACCTGCCGCGCGGCGTGTACTTCGACCAGGACTGGGGCGCGATCAAGAAGGTGATGCCGGTCGCCTCGGGTGGCATCCACGCCGGCCAGATGCACCAGCTGCTGGACCTGTTCGGCGATGACGTGGTGCTGCAGTTTGGCGGCGGCACCATCGGGCATCCGCAGGGCATTCAGGCGGGTGCGACAGCCAATCGCGTCGCGCTCGAGGCGATGGTGCTGGCGCGCAACGAAGGTCGCAACATCCTGGAAGAGGGCCCGCAGATCCTGCGCGACGCGGCCAAGTGGTGCTCCCCGCTGGCGGCCGCCCTCGACACCTGGGGCGACATCACCTTCAACTACACCTCGACCGACACCTCGGACTTCGTGCCGACCGCCTCGGTGGCCTGACGAATCGACGAAAGAGAGCACGAGCATGCGAATCACCCAAGGCACTTTCTCGTTCCTGCCCGACCTGAGCGACGAGCAGATCACCAAACAGGTCGACCACTGTCTCGCCAAGGGCTGGGCCATCGGTCTTGAGTACACCGACGACCCGCACCCGCGCAACACCTTCTGGGAGATGTTCGGCAACCCGATGTTCGACATCCAGGACGCCGCCGGCGTGATGCTCGAGTTGCGCAACTGCCGCAACACTTTTCCGAGCCACTACATCCGACTGAGCGCGTTCGACTCGACGCACGGCACCGAATCGGTGGTGGTGTCCTTCATCGTGAACCGGCCCAAGGAAGAACCCGGCTTCCGCCTGATCCGGACCGAGGAGCCTGGCCGCACGATCCGCTACAGCATCGAGAGCTACGCGGTGCAGCGCGCCCCCGAAGGTGCCCGCTACTGAGCGCCGCCGCCATGG
>NZ_VIDT01000548.1 GCF_006519715.1 Ideonella azotifigens | reverse complement strand
CCGCCGCGGGTCAGCATCACGCTGAAGCTCAGGCCGTGGGTCATCACCGTCTCGCCGCGCTGCGGCACATGGCCCAGCTCGTGGGCGATCAGCCCGCCGATGGTGTCGAAATCCTGCTCCGGCAGCGTCAGCACCAGGGCTTCGTTGACGGCGGCGATCTCGGCGTCGCCGGCCACGCGGTAGCTGCCGTCGGCCAGCGTGTAGACGCCGCTGGGCGCGTCTGCATCGTCGAACTCGTCCTCGATCTGGCCGACGATGACTTCCAGCACGTCTTCGATGGTGATCAGCCCTGCCGTGGTGCCGAACTCGTCGATCACGATGGCCAGGTGATTGCGGTTCGAGCGGAAGTCGCGCAGCAGCTCGTTCAGGCTCTTGGACTCCGGCACGAAGATCGCCGGGCGCAGCAGGGTGCGCAGGTTCAGCTCGGGCGCCCGCTGCAGCTTGAGCAAGTCCTTGCTCAGCAGGATGCCGATGATGTTGTCGCGCCCGCCCTCGGTCACCGGGAAACGCGAGTGGCCGGTGGCAATGACCTCGGCCAGCAGGGCCTCGTAGCTCATGCCGATGTCCAGCACGTCCATGCGCGGGGCGGCGACCATCGCGTCACCGGCGGCCATGTCGGCCAGGCGCAGCACGCCTTCCAGCATCGCCCGCGACTGCGGCTCGATCAGCTCGCGCTGCTCGGCGCTGGCCAGGGTTTCGATCAGCTCGGCCCTGGAGTCCGGACCAGGAGAGAGGAATTCGACCACGCGCTCGAACAAGCTGCGGCCACCGCTTTCGGAGCCGGTGCGCTGGGCGGCGCCGGCAGCGGCATGACCCGGCCGCGGGGGCCGGGGAGACTGGGGTTCGGACACAAGGGGTGCCGGCAGTGGAGGAAGCGGGAGAATACTCGATTCGTTTTTCAGCCGCAGGGCAGCGGCGCGAGTTCGGCTTGACAGCGCCGGGGTCAGGCCTCAGAGTCCGCCCCCCGCGCCAGGCAAGGCAAATGCAAGCAAGAAACAAGCAAGAAACGGGCAATCTTTCAGCGTTGAAATCGGCGCTGTCCACGGCTGGCCCTGCCGGCCAAACCCCGGCGCCAGCGCAAACCCGGCAGGGCATTGAAAATGCCAGACTGACCCCAAAGTGACGCCGATCCGGGGCCTGCTCCGCGAGAAGCCCCGCGACCGAAACCCTTCACCTACAGAAGCGCCGCCATGTCCCTGATTCCTGCGACCATCCTCACCGGCTTCCTCGGCTCGGGCAAGACCACCCTGCTCAAGCGCGTGCTGACCGAAGCCCACGGCCAGAAGATTGCCGTGATCGAAAACGAGTTCGGCGAGGAAAACATCGACACCGACATCCTGGTCACCGAAACCAAGGAGCAGGTGATCCAGATGAACAACGGCTGCGTCTGCTGCACCATCCGCGAAGATTTGCGCACCACGCTGGCCGACTTGGCAGCGCGCCGCCGCAAAGGCGAGCTGGATTTCGAGCGCGTGGTGATCGAGACCACCGGCCTGGCCGACCCGGGCCCGGTCGCCCAGACCTTCTTCATGGACGACGAGGTCGCCGAGAGCTACCAGCTGGACTCCATCCTGACGCTGGTCGACGCCAAGCACGCAGACCAGCAGCTCAACGACCGCGTGGAAGCCCAGCGCCAGGTCGGGTTTGCCGACCAGATCTTCATCAGCAAGACCGACCTGGTCGACGAAGCCTCGGCCGATGCGCTGGCCCACCGGCTGAAGCACATGAACCCGCGCGCGCCGCAGCAGCGGGTGCACTTCGGCGAAGTGCCGCTGGCCAGCGTGTTCGACCTGAAGGGCTTCAACCTGAATGCCAAGCTGGACATCGACCCGGAGTTCCTGAACGACGGCGGCCATGACCACGCGCACGATCACCACGGCCATGACCACCATGACCACGAACATGGCGAGCACTGCGACCACCCGCACCACCACCAGCACGACGACGACGTGAAGTCCTTTGTCTTCCGCGCCACCAAGCCGCTGTCGCCGACCAAGCTGGAAGACTTCCTGGGCGCCATCGTGCAGGTCTACGGCCCCAAGATGCTGCGCTACAAGGGTGTGCTGAACGTCAAGGGCAGCGAGCGCAAGGTCATCTTCCAGGGCGTGCACCAGCTGATGGGCAGCGACCTGGGGCCGAAATGGGCGCCAGGCGAAGCCAAGGTCAGCAAGATGGTGTTCATCGGCATCGACCTGCCCAAGGAAATCCTGCTGCAAGGCCTGGAAGGCTGTGTTGCCTGAGGCCGGCCGCGGCTGCGTTGCCGGCAGTTTTGACACGGTCCTCGCCAACACATGGCCGTTGCTTGAAAGCAGTGGAAAAAGGTCTTACCGTGAACTCAGACCGCGTGGCTACAATCCGCGCGCCCCGACCCGGCCCGTGACGTGGCATGTGCACCACAATCAAGCGCTACCGCGGGGTATAACCGCCCTTTCACGTGCGTTGTGGTGAGGAGACCGACCGTGAGCAAGACCCCGGCCAAGACTTCCGATTCCAGTCTGGCGTCCGATGCGGAATCCGCCAAGAAGCCAGCAGGTGCCAAAAGCGCTGCCGGCAAGAGTGCTGACAAGGCGACCGAAAAACCCGCCGCCGTGAAAGCTGCGGTGAGCCCGCCGGTGTCCTCCATCAGCCGCCCGCGCAGTGGCAGCGGACCGGTCAGTTCCACCGCCAGTTTTGCTGAGCGCTTTTCTCCTCCCAAGCCTTCGGCTAAACCCTATCCTGAACCCATGAATGCTGTGAAGCCTGCCGCGAAAGCAGACCCCAAGCTGGCCAACGCCTGGAAAACCAAGGCGGGCCGCGACCTGACCGAACCCGAGCTGATGGCCATGCCAGAAGCCGAGTACATGAACGAGAAGCAGCTGGAGTTCTTCCGCGCCAAGCTGCAGGAGCAGAAGGACGCGCTGCTGTCGAATGCCGGTGAAACCACCGAGCACCTGCGCGAAGACACCTCCATCGTGCCGGACCCGGCCGACCGGGCAACGATCGAGGAAGAGCACGCACTGGAGCTGCGCACCCGCGACCGCGAGCGCAAGCTGCTGAAGAAGATCTCGCAGTCCATCGCCCGCATCGACGCTGGCGACTACGGCTTCTGCGACGAGACCGGCGAGCCCATCGGCCTGGGCCGGCTGCTGGCCCGCCCGACGGCCACGCTGTCGCTCGAAGCGCAGCAGCGCCGCGAGCTCAAGCAGAAGATGTTCGGCGACTGAGCCGGCACTTGCGCTTTCCCAAAGCCGCCCTTCCCCTCGCGTGATCCTTCAGCCGGGCAAACCGCACCATGGCCAGCAGTAACGACAACGGTGGCGTGCTGCGCCGCATGGTGAAGATGGTGTCTTCACCGGCGCGCGACCTGATGGGTCTGCCCACCGATGCCGGCGCCAGCCAGTTTGCCGACGTCGAAAAGGCCGAGCTGAAGGCCATGATCGAGCGCAAGCGGCGCAACGATTTCGTGCGCAAGCGCGAGCTCGACATGTTGCGCCGCATCCGCCGCGAAGGCCTCAGCCCCGAACAGGCCAGCGCCTTGGGCGCCAGCTCCCGGCTGGACGACTCCGACGTGCGGCCCACGCACCTGCCCGGCGCCCCTGACCCGGGCATGAAGGCCAAGATCGACGCGATCGAGAAGCAGATGGTGGGCAGCAGCGGCTCGGCCCGGCTGCCACGCGGCGTGACCATGCCGCCCACGCTGACCACGCCGATCGAGAGCCAGACCACCGTGCCGGTGCCCGGCTCGGGCAGCATGCCGATGGACCCGACCCGG
>NZ_VIDT01000547.1 GCF_006519715.1 Ideonella azotifigens | reverse complement strand
GCTTCGCGGCGCCAAGCGCTCGATCAAAGCCAGCGTCTGCGCCGCCGGCTCGAAGCCCGGCTGGTCTTCCAGTTCGGGAAAGATGATGGCCAGCCGGTCTTCCCACAGCGCGTCGCCCGAGATCAGCGTGCGCGTCTGCGGCTCAAATAGCATCAGCGCGTCCGGGTCATGTCCGGGCGCCGCGTGCACCTGCCAGTCGGCCGGGCCCAGCCGGACTGTGTCGCCGTCCCGCAGCACGCCATCGACCCGGAAGCGCTCGCAGTACTGGCCTGTGGGCCGGTAGCTGAGCCGGCTTTCGTCCCACTGCGAGACGGCCTCGAACGACGCTGCGGGGACCAGCGTCTGCGGTTCGCCGCGAGCCTGCAGCGCTCGGTTGCCGCCGCAGTGGTCCGAGTGCAGGTGGGTGTTGACGATGCGGCCCAGCGCTGCGCCAGCGAGCGCGCGGTCGAGGAGCGCCAGCGTCAGGTCCGCGTGGCGGGCGTAGCCGGTGTCGACCACGGTGGCTGGCGTCGGCCCGTCGGCCGCGAACACGACGTGGTTGGCCGACAACCAGTCGCGCTGTAGCAGCTGCAGCCCGAGCGCCCGTTGCCACGCCATCACAGCCCGTCGCTCAGGCGGGGCTGGCCACGCGCAGCTCGCGCCGCAGCACCTTGCCCACGTTGCTCTTGGGCAGCTCGTCACGGAACTCGATGAACTTAGGCCGCTTGTAGCCGGTGAAGTTCTCGCGGCAGTAGGCGGCGATGTCGTCTTCGTCCAGCGCCGGATCCTTGCGGACCACGAACAGCTTGACCGCCTCGCCGGATTTCTCGTCCGGTACGCCCACCGCGGCGCACTCCAGCACACCCGGGTGCAGGTTCACCACCTGCTCGATCTCGTTCGGGTACACGTTGAAACCCGACACCAGGATCATGTCCTTCTTGCGGTCGACGATCTTCACGTAGCCGCGCTCGTCCATGATGCCGACGTCGCCGCTCTTGAAGTAGCCGTCGGGCGTCATGACCTTGGCGGTCTCGTCCGGCCGGTTCCAGTAGCCGGCCATCACCTGCGGGCCGCGGATGCAGATCTCGCCCGGCTCGCCGGCCGGCATGTCGCGGCCATCGTCGTCTCGGATCGCGATCTCGGTCGACGGGATGGGCACGCCGATGTTGCCGCTGAACTCGCGCACGTCCAGCCGGTTGCTGGTCGCAACAGGCGAGGTCTCTGACAGGCCATAGCCCTCGACCACCGGGCAGCCGGTGATCTTCAACCACTTCTCGGCCGTCGCCTGCTGCACCGCCATGCCGCCGCCGTTGGACACCACCAGCTCGGAGAAGTCCAGCCGCGCGAAGGCCGGGTCGTTGGCCAGCGCGTTGAACAGCGTGTTGACCGCGGGGAACATGTTGACCTTGTGCCTGGACAAGGTGTTGATCAGCCCCGGCAGGTCGCGCGGGTTGGGGATCAGCAGGTTCAGCATGCCCAGGCGTGCACCCATCATGTAGCAGATGGTGAGCGCATAGATGTGATACAGCGGCAGCGCGCAGACGACGGTGAGCTGCTTGTCGCCCAATTTGTCCAGCATCGGCTTGAACCAGGCCTCTGACTGCAGGATGTTGGCCACCACGTTGCGGTGCAGCAGCGTTGCGCCCTTGGACACACCGGTCGTGCCGCCGGTGTACTGCAGGAAGGCCACGTCGTCGGGCGTCAGCGGCACCGGCTTGTAGTTCAGGCTGCCGCCCTCGGCCAGCGCCTTGTTGAAGCGGGTCACCGTTCGCACGCCATCCAGCGGCAGGCGGAACTCCGGCACCATCTTCTTCAGGTGGCGCACCGCGAAGTTCACCACCATGCCTTTGACCAGGCCCAGTTGGTCGCCCATTGCGCACAACAGCACATGCTTGACGGAGGTCTGCGTGACCACTTCAGCCAGCGTGTGCGCGAAGTTCTCCAGCACGATGATGGCCTGCGCATCCGAGTCTTTCAGCTGGTGCACCAGCTCGCGTGCCGTGTAGAGCGGGTTCACGTTCACCACCACGCAGCCCGCACGCAGGATCGCGCCCATCACCACCATGTACTGCGGCAGGTTAGGCATCATCACCGCGACGCGGTCGCCCTTGCGAAGGCCCTTGGCCTGCAGCCACGCGGCGAGGTCGCGCGAGCGTTCGTCCACCTGGCCGAACGTCATGCGGGCACCCATGCAGTCTGATGCGTCGCGGCTGGCGTGCTGGCGCCAGGCTTCTTCCAGCAAGGCGACCAGCGAGGTGTAGCCATCTGTGCGCACGGTGGCCGGCACCGAGGGCGGGTAATGCTGCAGCCAGGGGGCGTGGGAAAGTGCGGCAGTCGACACGGCAAGTCCTGTGGTCAAGGCAGAGAGACGGTTGAAGAAGCGAGCGCATGCTGCCCCAGCCGGCGGCATCGCGCTACCGTGGTTCTCCTGTCGCTAGCGAGACAGCACAGACCCTTGCCTGGGAAGCTCAGGGTTTGTCATGAAGCAGGCTGGCTCGCAGGGCCCTGGATTTGGCCGGCATGGCCCTGCCACACTGCCGGCCATGCAAAGAAGAACCTGGTTGAAGTTGGGCGGGACAGCCGGCGTGCTGCTGGCCCTGGCCGGCACCGGCGCCGTCTTGTGGGCTCCGGGCTGGCGCGACGACAGGCTCAGCCAAGCCGCGCGCAGCTTGTTCGCGGCAGTTGCCGGCGTGGTGCTGGACGGCAGCCTGCCCGATGCACCAGCACCACGTGCTGCAGCCCTGCAGGCGCACCTGGTTCGCCTTGAGGCCTCGTTGCGCGGGCTGGCGCCGGCCACGCGCCAGCAGATCTCGCAACTGCTGGCCGTGTTGTGCATGGCGCCTGGCCGGCTGGCGCTCACCGGTCTGCCGGTCGACTGGGCCCAGGCCACGCCGGACCAGCTCGCGAACATGCTGCAGTCGCTGCGCATGTCGTCCAACACCACGCGCCAGCAGGTCTACCACGCACTGCGCGACCTCACCAACGCCGCCTATTTTGCCGACCCCAGCACCTGGGCCGCGATGGGCTATCCGGGGCCGCAAGCCGTATGAGCCTGTTCAGTCGTTCGAGCGCGCCGCGTGCGGCGATTCCCCTGGCCGCGGCGGCTGCCGTGTCCAGCATCCCCGATCCCATCCGCGCCGGCCTGGCGGCCGGCTGGCATGTGAAGGGTGGCCCGCATGGCGAGTTGCCGGCCTCCTTGACCTGCGACGTGGCCATCGTCGGCAGCGGCGCCGGCGCCGGCATCACCGCCGAACTGCTCACGCGCGCCGGGCTGCAGGTGGTGATCGTTGAAGAAGGGCCGCTGCGCTCCAGCAGCGACTTCCGGCAGATCGAGGCCGAGGCTTACCCCACGCTGTACCAGGAGAGCGCCGCGCGCAAGACGGTGGACCAGGCCATCACCATCCTGCAGGGCCGCTGCGTGGGCGGCTCCACCACCGTCAACTGGACGACCTCATTTCGCACGCCGATCGACACGCTGGCCCACTGGCGCAGCCACTTTGGCCTGAAGGACTTTACCGAAGCCGGCATGGCGCCATGGTTCGAGCAGGCCGAGCAGCGGCTGTCCATCGCGCCCTGGCTGACCTCGCCCAACGAGAACAACGACCTGCTGCGCCGCGGCACCGAAAGCCTGGGGCTGGAGAACGGCAGCATCCGCCGCAACGTCAAAGGCTGCTGGAACCTCGGCTCCTGCGGCTTGGGCTGCCCGACGAATGCCAAGCAGTCCATGCTGGTGACCACGCTGCCCGCCGCGCTGGCCGGCGGTGCCACGCTGCTGGTGCAGACTCGCGTGGAACAGC
>NZ_VIDT01000546.1 GCF_006519715.1 Ideonella azotifigens | reverse complement strand
GCGTCGCTGGCACCCATGCGTTCGCGTGGCAGCGTCAACACCTGTCGCTCGTGGTTGCCCGCGATGGTCGGCCAGTCGCGTTGCATCAGCCACTGAACGGTTTCGCGTGGCCACAAGGGGCCGGAGGCGATGTCGCCGAGGTTGACCACGGTGTCGACGCCGGCAGCGGCAATCTGCGCGGCCACGGCCTCCAGCGCAGGCAGGTTGCCGTGGATGTCGGAGACGAAGGCAATTCGGTTCATGACTGACCGGGGTCGGTGCGGGGCGGGCTGGTGGCCTCGTCCCAGCCATAGGCGCGCTCGACCTTGGCGATGCGCAGTTCGTAGTGGGTGTACCACTCGGCCCGGCCGCGGGCGCGGGTCTGCGCATGGTCGAGCTGGTTGCGCCAGGCGGCGATGTCGGCCAGCGAGCGCCAGTATGAGACGGTGATGCCCAGGCCATCGGCCCCGCGCGCGCTTTCCACGCCCAGGTAGCCGGGCTGTTCACGCGCCAGCAGCACCATGTGTTCGGCGGCCTCGCCGTAGCCACCGTCAGCCTCGGTGCGCTGGCTGGTGAAGATGACCGCGTAGTACGGCGGCTGAGGGCGGGGGGCGAAGCCCGGCGGCGGCAAGGCGTCGGCGGAGGCAGGTGGCAGCATGCGTGTCAATGGCGAATGCGTGGGAGGTCCGCCACCATAGTACAAAAGCAGCTGCGCAAGGCGCGGCATGCCGCCCCCCCCGAGGCCCTGCGCTCAGCCGTGCTGGGAGACGGTGTCGAGCTGGAACTCGGCCACCGCGCTGGCCAGGCGCACGGCCTGCTCCTGCAGGCTGGCGGCGGCTGCGGCGGCCTGCTCGACCAGCGCGGCGTTCTGCTGGGTCATCTGGTCCAGCTGGGTCACCGCGATGTTGACCTGGCCGATGCCATCGCTCTGCTCGGATGCGGCCGTGGTGATTTCGCCCATGATGTCGCTGACCTGCTGGATGCTGCGCACGATCTCGCCCATGGTGTCGCCGGCGGCGTGCACCTGCTGGGTACCGGACGCGACCTTGGTCACGCTGTCGCCGATCAGATGCTTGATCTCCTTGGCGGCCTGGGCCGAGCGCTGGGCCAAGGTGCGCACCTCGCCCGCCACCACGGCGAAACCACGTCCCTGTTCACCGGCCCGGGCGGCTTCCACCGCCGCGTTCAGGGCCAAGATGTTGGTCTGGAAGGCAATGCCGTCGATGACGCTGGTGATGTCGGCAATGCGGCTGGCGCTGGCATGGATGTCGCCCATGGTGGCGACCACGTCGGCCACCATCTGCCCGCCGCGCGCCGCCACTGCAACGGCGGAGTGCACGAGCTGGTTGGCCTGCACCGAAGAGGCGGCGCTTTGGCGAACGGTGCCGGTGAGCTGCTCCATCGCGCTGGCGGTTTCCTCCAGGTTGCTGGCGGTCTGCTCGGTGCGCGCACTGAGGTCATGGTTGCCGGCGGCGATCTGGGTGGTGGCGGTCGTCACGTTGTCCACCACGCCGCGCACTTCGCGGATCGAGTGCTTCAAGGCATCGCGCATCGCATCGAGCGAGCGCTGCAGCTGGCCGGTTTCGTCCTGGGCGTAGTCGCCCAACGCGCGGCCGCGCAGGTCCAGGCTGGAGATGGCTGCGGCCATCTGCTGCGAATGGCGCAAGGGGCCGGTGATGCTGCGCGTCAGCAGCCAGGCCAGCACCAGACTGATGCCGACCGACAGCGCCGCACTGCCCGCCAGCACGGCCAGCATGCGGCGGCGCAGATCGCTGACCAAGCCGGCGCGCGCATCCAGGTCGTCCCGCTGCCGCGTCACCACGGCCTTCACGGCCTCCAGGTAGGCATTGGCCGCGGGCTCGAAATGCTCGCTGAAGGCACGGCTGGCGGCCGCCACGTCGCCCGCCTTCTTGAATTTCAGCACCTCGTCGCGCCCGTTCTGGTAGACCTGGCGCCTGGCCTTGACCTGCGCCATGAGCTCACGCTCGCTGTCATTGCTGACCCGGTCATCCAGCGCCTTCTGCAGCTCGCCGGTCAGGCGCACGGACTCGGCATTGGCCGGTGCGAAATAGGCCTCCAGGCTGTCGTCGCTGCTGCGGGACACCGCAGCGCGGCGCTGGATGGCGGCCGCCAGGCTCATGCGCCAGTCCACGGCGAGTCGCTCGGTCTGGATGTTCTGCTGCAGCATGGTGTCGATCTCGCTGCCCAGTTGCTGCAGCATCACGGCCGCGAACATGAAGGTGCCGAGCGACAAGGCCAGCATCGTGCCGAGCACGGTGGCCAGTCGCTTGCCAATGGAGAGATTGCTGAGGAACGACATGGGGGCAACTTTCACAAAAGGAGGACGCGGCCCGGGCCGACTCGGCCACAGGGTCCACAGTTCACTCGATTTTGTGATCGCTGCACTGCAGCAAAAGCCGCGAAGTGCGCCGGCTTCCCCGGCCGTCTTCAGGCGGCCGGCCCAGCAGTGATGCCGGTTGGCATGCCTGGCTGGTGCACCGCCATAGTACAAAGCAGCACATGAAAGACCTGCTCACCCCTCGCCGCCGCTGGTGGGCCCTGGCCGTGTTGTGCCTGGGCGTGCTGATGATCGTGCTCGACAGCACCATCGTGAACGTCGCGCTGCCGTCCATCCAGGCCGACCTGGGCTTCTCCGAGACCGGGCTGGTGTGGGTCGTCAACGCCTACCTGCTGAGCTTCGGCGGCTGCCTGCTGCTGGGCGGGCGGCTGGGCGACCTGTACGGCCACCGTCGATTGTTCCTTGCGGGGCTGGTGCTGTTCACTGCCGCCTCGGCGGCCTGCGGGCTGGCGCCTTCGCAGGCCACCCTGATCGTGGCACGCGCGGTGCAGGGGCTGGGCGGCGCAGTGGTGTCGGCCGTCTCGCTGTCGTTGATCATGAACCTGTTCACCGAGCCGGCCGAGCGCGCGAAGGCGATGGGCGTGTACGGCTTCGTCTGCGCGGGCGGCGGCAGCATCGGCGTGCTGCTGGGCGGGCTGTTGACCGGCAACTTCAGCTGGCACTGGATCTTCCTGGTCAACCTGCCGATTGGCGTGGTGGTGTACGCACTGTGTGTGGCGCTGCTGCCAGCCGGGCACACGCCGCCTGAACAGCAGAAGCTGGACGTGGCTGGCGCGATCCTGGTCACTGCCGCGCTGATGCTCGCGGTGTACGCCGTGGTCGATGGCAACAGCGCCGGCTGGACCTCGGTGCAGACGCTGGGCCTGCTGGCCAGCGCGCTGGTGCTGGGCGGCGCCTTCGTGTGGACCGAGGCGCGGGTGGCGCACCCGCTGATGCCGCTGGGCCTGTTCAGGCTGCGCAGCGTGGCGGTGGCCAACAGTGCGGGCGTGCTGTGGGCCGCGGCGATGTTCGCCTGGTTCTTCATCTCGGCGCTGTACCTGCAGCAGGTGCTGGGCTACGCGCCGATGCAGGTCGGCCTGGCCTTCCTGCCGGCGAACCTGATCATGGCGGTGTGTTCGCTGGGCCTGTCGGCCCGCATCGTGATGCGCTTTGGCATCCGCGGGCCGATCGCCGTGGGTTTGGCACTGGCGGCGCTGGGACTGCTGCTGTTCTCGCAGGCCCCGGTGGCAGCCAGCTTCTGGCTGCACGTGCTGCCGCCGATGCTGCTGCTGGGCCTGGGCGCCGGCATCGCGTTCAACCCGGTGCTGCTGGCCGCGATGAGCGAAGTCAGCCCGGAAGACTCGGGCCTGGCATCGGGCCTGGTCAACACCGCCTTCATGATGGGCGGAGCACTGGGGCTGGCGGTGCTGGCCAGCCTGGCGGCCGGTCGCTCGGAGGCGGC
>NZ_VIDT01000545.1 GCF_006519715.1 Ideonella azotifigens | reverse complement strand
TGGGTTGCCTGTCGTTCGACTTCTACAACGGCGCGATGTCGACCGCGCAGTGCGAACGCCTGCTCGCCGCGCTGCGTGAAGTGAAACGGCGCGACACGCGTGTGCTGCTGCTGCTCGGCGGGCACGACTTCTTCTGCAACGGCATTCACCTGAACTGCATCGAGGCCGCCGCCCACCGGCCGGGCGACAGCGCCGCCGACGAATCGTGGCGCAACATCAATGCGATGAACGACCTTGCGCTGGAACTCATCACCACCACCGACCGCCTGAGCGTTGCCGCGCTGCGTGGCAACGCCGGTGCCGGCGGCGCTTTTCTGGCGCTGGCGGCCGACGAGGTCTGGGCGCATCGCAGCGTGGTGCTGAACCCGCATTACAAGAACATGGGCAACCTGTACGGCTCGGAGTATTGGACTTTTCTGTTGCCGCGCCGCCTCGGCGCGGAGGGTGCGCGCGCGCTGATGCAGCAGCGCCTGCCGCTGTCGGCCACGACGGCGGCGCAGATGGGCCTGATCGACCGCTGCGTGAACACCCCCGCCTCGGACTTCGGTGATGGGGCTGTTGCCGATGCGCTGGCACTGGCGCTGTCGCACAATCTGCCGCAGCGCCTGGCGCACAAGCGGGCAGCACGCGCCACGGACGAAGCGCTGCGCCCACTGGCTGCGTACCGCCAGGACGAACTTTCCCGCATGCACCGCAACTTCTACGGCTTCGACCCCAGCTACCACGTGGCGCGCTACCACTTCGTCCACAAGCTGCCGCACGCCTGGACGCCGCGTCACCTGGCGCTGCACCGCGAACCGGGCTTCAATCTGATGAAGGCCCCATCGTGAGCGCCGTGCTCGACCTGCCGCGTGTGCTGATCGTCGACGACGAAGTGCGCTCGCAGGACGCGATCCGCCGCACGCTCGACGAAGACTTCACCGTGCTCACCGCGAGCAACGCCGACGAAGCCCGCAGCCAGCTCGAACGCTTCGAGGTCAGCGTGATCCTGTGCGATCAGCGCATGCCAGGCCTGACCGGCGTGGTGTTCCTGAAGGAAGTGCGCGAGCGCTGGCCCGACACGGTGCGCATCGTGATCTCGGGCTACACCGATTCCGAAGACATCATCGCCGGCATCAACGACGCCGGCATCTACCAGTACATCCTCAAGCCCTGGGTGCCCGACCACCTGCTCGGCGCCGTGCGCACCGCCGCCGAAGCACAGACGCTGCAGCGCGACATGAACCGGCTCGACGTCGAGCTGCGCACCAGCACCCCGGTGCTGCGCCAGCGCGCCGCGAACAAGCTGGAGCGGGCGCGCCGGGTGTTCGACTTCGACCGCATCGAACGTGCGTCCGGCAGCCCGCTCGACGGCGTGTGCGAGATGGCCGCGCGGGTGGCGCGCTACGACCTGAGCGTGCTGGTGCTCGGCGAGTCGGGCAGCGGCAAGGAACTGCTGGCGCGAGCCTTGCACTACGCGAGCCCGCGCGCCGGGGCGCCGTTCGTGGTGGAGAACTGCGCGGCCATTCCCGACACGCTGCTCGAATCCGAACTCTTCGGCCACAAGCGCGGCTCGTTCACCGGCGCTTACGAAGACCACCCCGGCCTGTTCCAGCGCGCCCACAACGGCACCGTGTTTCTCGACGAGATCGGCGAGACCTCGCCGGCGTTCCAGGTGCGCTTGCTGCGCGTGCTGCAGGAAGGCGAGGTGCGGCCAGTGGGTGGCGCGCGTGCGGTGCCGGTCGACGTGCGCGTGATCGCCGCGACCCACCGCGACCTGGAACAGCGGGTGCACGAAGGCCTGTTCCGCGAAGACCTCTACTACCGCATCGCAGGCGTGTCGCTCACGGTGCCGCCGCTGCGCGAGCGGCCTGGCGACATCGGCCCGATTGCGCAGCGTCTGGTCGGCGAAGTGGGCGCCGAACTCGGCCGCCCGCGCGTGGCCCTGAGCGACGAAGCGATGGCCTGCCTGATGAGCTACCCCTGGCCCGGCAACGTGCGCGAGCTGCGCAACGAGATCGCCCGCGCGATCGCGCTGAGCGACGCTGAAGTGATCGAAGCGCAGGCTTTTTCCACGCGTGTGCTGCACGGCCAGGCCGGGCGCTCGGCGGCGCTGAACGGCCAGGGCACGCCGCTGCCCGCCAGCGGTACGCTGGGCGAGCGGCTCGACGCGATGGAAGCGATGGTGCTGCGCGAGACCCTGCTGCGCCACCGCTGGAACAAGACCCGCGCGGCCAAGGAGCTGGGCCTGTCGCGCGTCGGCCTGCGCGGCAAGATGCAACGTTTCGGGCTGGAGGGCTGATGGGCGCCGTGCAGACTTCACCGCCGGGGTTGAACGTGTTGTGGCTGCAGTCGGGCGGCTGCGGCGGCTGCAGCATGTCGCTGCTGTGCGCCGACACCACCGACTTCCATGGCCAGTGGCGCGACGCCGGCATCAACCTGCTGTGGCACCCTTCGCTCTCGCTGGCCAGCGGCAGCGAAGTGATCGAGATGCTGAACGCGGTGCTGGCCGGCACGCTGCGCGTCGACGCGCTGTGCATCGAAGGCTCGCTGCTGCGCGGCCCGAACGGCACCGGCCGCTTCCACGTGCTGGCCGGCACCGGCCTGCCGATGATCGACTGGGTGAAACGCCTCGCTGCGAAGGCGCGGCACGTGGTCGCGATCGGCAGCTGCGCGGCCTGGGGTGGCATCACCGCGGGCGGCGACAACCCGACTGACGCCTGTGGCCTGCAGTATGACGACGACCGACCTGGCGGCCTGCTCGGCGCGGCGTTCCGCTCGGGCAGTGGCCTGCCGGTGATCAACGTGGCCGGTTGCCCCACGCATCCGGGCTGGGTCACCGACACGCTGATGGCGCTGGCGGCCGAAGGCCTGTCGGAAGCCGAGCTCGACACACTGGGCCGCCCGCGTTTTTACGCCGACCAGCTCGTGCACCATGGCTGCACCCGCAACGAGTACTACGAGTTCAAGGCCAGCGCCGAAAAGCCATCGGACCTGGGCTGCATGATGGAGCACATGGGCTGCAAGGGCACGCAGGCGCATGCTGACTGCAACACGCGGCTGTGGAACGGCGAGGGCTCGTGCACGCGCGGCGGCTACGCCTGCATCAGTTGCACCGAACCGGGCTTTCAAGAGCCAGGCCACCCGTTCCACCAGACGCCGAAGATCGCCGGCATTCCGATCGGCCTGCCGACCGACATGCCCAAGGCCTGGTTCGTAGCACTCGCGTCGCTGTCGAAATCGGCCACGCCGCGCCGCGTGAAGCTCAATGCCACGGCCGACCACATCGTGGTGGCGCCTGCCGCGCGGAAGACGCGGCTCAAATGACTGCGCGCAAGACGCGGTCGAGGTGAGCGGCGCATGACGACCCGTTTGCTGGTGGGCCCGTTCAACCGCGTCGAGGGCGATCTCGAAGTCACGCTCGAGCTCAAGGACGGGCGCGTCGACTCGGCACGCGTGAACGCACCGATGTACCGCGGCTTCGAGCAGATCCTGCAGGGCAAGGCGCCGCAAGACGCGCTGGTGGTCGTGCCGCGCATCTGCGGCATCTGTTCGGTGTCGCAATCGGTCGCGGCGGCGCGGGCGCTGGCCGACCTGGGCGGCATGCAGATGCCGGCCAACGGCCAGCACATCACCAACGTGATCCTGGCCACCGAGAACCTCGCCGACCACCTGACGCACTTCTACCTGTTCTTCATGCCCGACTTCACGCGCCCGGTGTACGCCGCGAAGGCCTGGCACGCCGAAGCGCTGCGGCGCTTCGCGCCGCAGACCGGCGAGCAGGTGCGCGCCGCGATCTCGGCACGCCAGCGCT
>NZ_VIDT01000544.1 GCF_006519715.1 Ideonella azotifigens | reverse complement strand
CCGTGAGCAGCATCGCCACGGCCGTGGCGCAACCCGCCGGCCCCGCGCCGCAGATCAGCACGTCAAGCGGCGTCACCTGCGGCGGGCGGGAAGAAGGGTCGTGGCAGGGCGCGGGCGACCTCAACGAAGCGCAGTTCGCCCTGCACGGTCTTTTCCATCACGAAGCCCAGGCCTTGCCAGTACTTCACCATGTCCACATCGTCGGCGAAGGAGATGAAGTCGTCGCGCAGCTGGTCAAAGTCCGTGCCGACCCAGGCGACCTGCGCGCCGCTGTGCTGCCCTGGCGGAGGTGGGGCGGCGGCCAGGCCGGCAGCGCGCGGTGCGGGCGGCTCCAGGTAGACGAACTCCGGCCGCTGCGCTGGCCACCACCAGATGACCCGCCCGTCCATGGGCTGCGAGGAGCATTCGTTGAAGTCCGCCTGCCACGGCACGGCCATGTAGCGGCAGATGTCGCCGGGCTGCATGCGGGCCGGGTCGAAGCCGGCGCTCAGCGGGCCCTCGAGCACCGGGCAGGCGTTGATGCGCAGCGGGTCGTCGGCTTGGTAGATGGCCGTGTTGCGTGAGATCCAGCCCATCTCGATGCCCGGCGAGAAGGCACCGCCGACGCAGTTTTCCAGCACGTTGCGGGTCAGGCCGATGGGCGACTCGGGAGACGGTGCTTCGTTGGAGAACCATCCGGCCGCCCACTGCTGCAGGAAGAAGAACTGCGTGTCCGTCACCCGCAGGTACTTGGAGGTGAGCGTGCCGGGGATCAGGCAGTTGTCGCCCGCCAGGTACGGCATCATCGTGCGGCCACTGCTGCCGCTGCTGTTGCCGACGATGACGTTCTCCGAACTGGGTGGCCGCAGCACGTCGAGGATCCAGGTGCGCAGGCCCTTGTACTCATCGCTGTCCGGCGAGCTGGGCACGGTGCCCAGTTGCGCGAAGTTGAAGCTGTGCGGCTTGGGCGGGATGGCCGCCACCCAGGGGTAGAGCGTGCCGCGCTCCAGCAGCGGCTGGATCTCCGTCTGGAAGTTGGGCCGGTAGCCCGAGGGGCCGGACTTCCACAGGCCCTGGTCGAGGATTTGCGGCACCTTGCCCGCGCGCACGCCGGCGTCGAAGATGGTGTCCCACAGCGAGACCAGGTTGGGGATCTGCGGCGCGTACGAAGGCGGGCCCACCAGCACCCAGGAGGCATCGGCCTGGACCTCGGTGCCATCGGTCAGCCGGATCACCGCGAAGATGGGGCCGTCCGAGGTGTCGTCCCACCAGCCGTCGTTGTTGGCGTAGTCGTGGATCTTCGGATCGGGCGAGGGCGTGCCCGAGATGCCGAATCCGCCCAGCACCAGCAGGCGCCCGGCGTCATCCGTGCGCAATTCGCCCAGGCTGGCGATGGTCTCGCCGGTCGGGTTGAGCGGCCCGGGCGGGAAGTTCACGCCGCGGTAGTCCGGCGGTGCACTCGCCGCATCGAAATGCACGCCGGATTGCGCGGCCCCGGCGATCGTGCGCGGCCCGGCGTCGATCATCAGCTTGTTGCGGTCCGGCTCTGCGGCATTGCGCAGCGGGTGGTTGGGTGCGTAGCCCTGTTCGCCTTCGTTGGTCACGAAGGTGTACCAGCTCGCCTTCTTGTTCGCGATGTGGGCCGTCCAGGTGATGGCCGCAATGCCGGGCGTGCCGAGGGTGATCTCTTCGGCGCCGTCCGGACCTTCGCGGTAGATGCGAAAGCGCGCCGCCTGGCGGCACATGCGGCCCTGGTCGTCGCGGAAGTCGCGCTCGGTGAAGGGCGCGCCGTCGGGCAGCGTCGGCAGGCCCCGATAGGCCTCGGGGCCGATGTAGAACTTGGCCGGCGCATTGCCCACGCGTGCCACGCCAATGCTCGGGTAGATCTTGTAGTTGCTCATGGTCTTGCCTCCGGTTCAAAGCACATGGCCGGCGCCGGTGGCAGCCAGCTTGTCCAGGCCGCGCATCGCGCGCACCAGGTGCGCCGCGCGCACGCTGCCGCTGGGCGCCTTGAGGATTTCCTGCCGTAAGCCGTGCGCCAGCGTGCGCGTGTCGGCGCCTTCGTCCCAGCTCCAGGTCGGCGCGGCGTTGGGGCCGACCGCGCTGTCGCCATTGGCATGGGCCGGCGTGTTCATCAAGGAGATGGCCAGGTTCGGCAGCACCTCGTGCATCAGGTTGAGCACGACGCCGAAGAAGGGGTCGTGCTCGCCGCGCATGAAGGTTTTTTCGAAGCCGCGCAGCATCACGCTGTAGTGCTGGTTGAAGGTCTTGGCCAGGCTCAGCGCTTCGGGATTGGAGAAGTCCTCCAGCCGTGGGTTGGAGGTGGCGGGCAGGGTGGGCGGGAAGTTCGCCAGGTCCAGCGAAACCTCGCGGAACTTCATGAAGTGGCTCAGCTCCTCGGGCGTGCCCAGGATGGGCCCGTAGGTGCCATCGCTGCGCATGCCGTACTGGTTGTAGGCGCCATAGGGCTGGCGCGCCACCAGGGGCTGGTCGGCAGGTACCTTGCCTTCGCCCTGGCGCACGATCTGGTCGATGCCGGCCAGGGCGCTGGCCTTGTCGCGCACTTCGATCACCTTGCCGCCGAACTTGCCCAGGTAGATGTCGGTGCGCTGCCGGAACTCGGGCGTTTTGGCGCTGAATGGGTCGCCCGGAAACGCTTCGATCGCATTCACCAGCGACTGGTACAGCTGCGCGATCGTGTCGTAGTGGTCGCCCTGTGCTGGCGCATCCCAGGGCGCGGGCGTCTCGATGGCGGCATAGACGTTCGAGAACACGTCGATCGATGCGCGGTACAGCCCGAGCAAGGGCGTGGTGTTCTCGTTTGCGTGCGGCAGGTAGCCGGGATAGACGGGCGCGAACGCTTGCGTGAAGCGCGGCTGGCCGCCCAGTGCGACGACGAGGTTGGCGGCCTGGTTGACGTGGAACATCTCTTCCATGACCACGCTGCGCAGCGCCTGGTAGGCCTTCGAACCGGTGTCGGAAATCGAGTACAGGCCGCTGAGGTACACGGGTATGGTCGAAAACTCGACCTGCAGCGCCAGTTGTGCGGCGCTGCGCAGGTCATGGAGCTGATCGTTGGTGGTTCGGGCCTGCAGGCCATGGGGTGTGCGGGCCCCGGGCAGGCGATCAAAAAGATGACCGAATGGGCGTGGGCTTTGCAGGCCTCGGCCCGAGCGGGGGCGCGATGCTTCGGAGGGCATGGGTGGGGGCTCCCAACGAGTGTTGCGACATGGCGGGGCGCGATGAACAACAACTGTCCGTCGTGGCTGCCTTCGAAACTGCACACAACTTTCGGTGGTTCACCCCTGCGCACCGAGAGGTCCGCGCTGGCGAGGTGGTGTTGTGCGTGGCGGACTGTAGTGAGGTCGGCCTTCAGCGCCTATCTGCCAGAGTTGACAGGTCGGGTGATGTCGGGCTTTGGGCCGTTTTTGCGTTTTTGCGTTGTTGCCGAAGGGGCGGCGCTTGAGCGCGGTTGATGGACGCGCGAGCAAGGCTCAGTTGCGGTCCACCGGATTGTTGGCGCAGGCTGACGGTGGTTCAGGCAGGAAATCCCAGCCGTAGGGGCCGTCGCGCAGTTGCAGCGTGCCTTGTGCTGCGCCGGTGCAGTTCGGGCCGCTGCGTTGCCAATCCAGGCGCAGCGCGGCGCTGTCGGCGCGCCAGCTGCGGAAATAGAGGTGCGTGCTCGCGGCAGGCTCGTAGCGGAAAACCTGCGACCAGCGGGGGCCGGCCTTCTGCAGCAGCGTGACGCTGCCGGGCGCATGGCCGCCTTCCGGGCTGTCGACGACAACGATCAGGCGGCCGTTGGGCGCCACCCAGGG
>NZ_VIDT01000543.1 GCF_006519715.1 Ideonella azotifigens | reverse complement strand
AAACCCGCTGCAAGCAGCGTGGCTGCACTGGCCGCCGTCGAGGCTGCAAGCAAACCGCAACCGGCCGCTTCGGCGGGCCTGGACCCGGCTGGCCCGCTGCAACTGCATGCGCGCCAGGATTCCTGGATCGAGGTCATTGATGGCAGCGGCAAGACGCTGCTCGCGCGCACCGTGGCCGCCGGCGATACCGTGGGGCTGAGCGGGGCTTTCCCGATGCGTGTGAAGATCGGCAATGCCGTCGGCACCGACTTGACGCTGCGCGGCAAGCCGATCGAGTTGCAATCGCTGACGCGGGACAACGTGGTCCGCCTCGAGCTGAAATAGGTTGATGAAGATGACTGAGCAAGCCGCGCGTGATCAGGTCGAGGTGCCCGACGACAGAGCCCCCATCCCCGTGCTGAGCCCGCTGGCGCGCCGCAGCCGCCAGGCCCGCGTGGCCTGGGGATCGCACGTGGTGACGGTGGGCGGCGATGCGCCTGTGCGCGTGCAATCCATGACCAACACCGACACCGTGGACGTCATCGGCACCGCCATCCAGGTCAAGGAGCTGGCGATTGCCGGCTCGGAGATGGTGCGCATCACGGTCAACACGCCCGAGGCCGCTGCCGCAGTGCCGCACATCCGCGAGCAGCTGGACCGCATGGGCATTGACGTGCCGCTGGTGGGCGACTTCCATTACAACGGCCACCGCCTGCTGACCGAGCATCCGGCCTGCGCCGAGACGCTGTCGAAGTACCGCATCAACCCCGGCAACGTGGGCAAGGGCGAGAAGGGCGACAAGCAGTTCGCGCAGATGATCGAGGCCGCCTGCCGCTACGACAAGGCGGTGCGCATCGGCGTCAACTGGGGCAGCCTGGACCAGGAGGTGATGGCCGCGCTGATGGACACCAACAGCCACCGCGCCAAGCCCTGGGACGTGAAGCAGGTGATGTACGAGGCGCTGATCCAGTCGGCGCTGGATTCCGCCCGCGACGCGCAGTCCATCGGCCTGTCGGCCAACCAGATCATCATCAGCTGCAAGGTCAGCGGCGTGCAGGACCTGATCTCGGTCTACACCGCGCTGGCGCAGCGTTGCGACTACGCGCTGCATCTGGGCCTGACCGAAGCCGGCATGGGCACCAAGGGCACGGTGGCCTCGGCCACGGCACTGTCGGTGCTGCTGCAGCAAGGCATTGGCGACACCATCCGTGTCTCGCTGACGCCGCAGCCCGGCGAGGCGCGCACGCAAGAGGTCGTGGTCGCGCTGGAAATCCTGCAGTCGCTGGGCCTGCGCAGCTTCAATCCCAGCGTCACCGCCTGCCCCGGCTGTGGCCGCACCACCAGCACCACCTTCCAGGAGCTGGCCAAGCAGATCGACGACTACCTGCGTGCGCAGATGCCGGTCTGGAAGTCGCGCTATCCGGGCGTCGAGAGCATGAAGGTCGCCGTGATGGGCTGCATCGTCAACGGCCCGGGTGAGAGCAAGCATGCCGACATCGGCATCAGCCTGCCTGGCACCGGCGAAGCGCCGGCCGCGCCTGTCTTCATCGACGGTGAAAAGGCCATGACGCTGCGCGGCGAGGGCATTGCCACCGAGTTCCAGACGGTGGTCGAGCAGTACATCGAGCGCCGCTACGGCAGCGTGACAGCCGCGCATTGACGCTGCCACGCGCCTTCGCTCGCTGACCCTGCGCGGCCTGGCCGCGCAAGCTTTACATGACTTTGCCGAGCCCACTTTCGGGGCTCAGGCTGCCATTTCTGTTGCAAACCACCATGAGCAAGACCCTACAGGCCATCAAGGGGATGAACGACATCCTGCCGGGCAGCGTGACCCGCAAGGACAAGCTGCCCGACTCGGCGCTGTGGCACTGGTTCGAGTCCACCGTGCGCTCGGTGCTGGCGCGTTATGGCTACCAGTACATCCTGACGCCCATCGTCGAACCCACCGCGCTGTTCGTGCGCGGCCTGGGCGAGGTGACCGACATCGTCGAGAAGGAGATGTACTCCTTCACCGACTCGATGAACGGTGACCAGCTCACGCTGCGCCCCGAGGCGACCGCCGGCATCGTGCGCGCAATGGTCGAGCACAACGCGCTCTACAACGGCCCGCTGCGGCTGTGGACCCTGGGCGCGATGTTCCGCCACGAGCGGCCGCAGAAGGGCCGCTACCGCCAGTTCCACCAGTTGGACGTGGAGGCGCTGGGCTTTGCCGGTCCTGACGTGGACGCCGAGCTGATCCTGCTGGTGCGCCGGCTGTGGAAGGAGCTGGGTCTGGTGGAGGGTGACCACGTGCGCCTGGAGCTGAACAGCCTGGGCCAGCCGGCAGAACGTGCGGCGCACCGCGCTGCCTTGATCGCCCACTTCGAAGCCCACGCCGAGCTGCTGGACGAAGATGCCAAGCGCCGCTTGCACAGCAATCCGCTGCGCATCCTGGACACCAAGAATCCGGCAATGCAGGCAATGGTGGAAGCCGCGCCCAAGCTGATGGATTTCCTCGGTGAAGAGACGCTGGCGCACTTCAATGCGGTGCGCGCGATCCTTGACGCCGCCGGCCTCGAATACCGCGTCAACACCCGCCTGGTGCGCGGCATGGACTACTACAACCTGACCGTCTTCGAGTGGGTCACCGACCACCTGGGCTCGCAGGGCACGGTGTGCGGCGGTGGCCGCTACGACGGGCTGATCGAGCAGTTGGGCGGCAAGAGCGCGCCAGCGGTGGGTTTTGGCCTGGGCATCGAGCGGCTGCTGCTGCTGATCCAGGAACTGGGCCTGCCGGTGCCAAGCGGCGCGGCGGACGCCTATGCAGTGATCCCTGATGCTGCAGCGCTGCCGCAGGTGCTGCCGGTGCTCGAAGCCTTGCGTGCCGAAGGCGTGGCGGTGCAGATGCATGCGGGTGGCGGCAACATGAAATCGCAGTTCAAGAAGGCCGATGCCAGCGGTGCCCGCTACGCGCTGGTGTTCGGTGCCGACGAGTTGAGCCAGGGCCAGGTCACGCTGAAGCCGTTGCGCGAGGCGGGGGAACAAAGCCTGCAGCCGCTGGCCGATGTGAAGCACTGGGCCGGGCTGCTGCGCGGGCCTGCAGGCAACGCATAATCCGCAGTTGGCGCCTGAAGCTTCGAGCGCCAACTGCATCCCAAAACGCCCTGGCCCTGCCGGGTTCCGATTTCTATGCCCGCCTCGCGTGGGCCGTGTTCATGGCAAGCAATCTCGACCTTCAGGAACAAGAACAACTCGACGAGCTCAAGGCGTTCTGGAAGCAGTATGGCAACCTGATCACCTGGACGCTGACGCTGGTGCTGGCCGGCTTCGCCGGCTGGAACGGCTGGAACTACTACCAGCGTGACCAGGCCGCCAAGGCCGGCACCATGTTCGATGAACTTGACCATGCCGTGCAGGCCGGCGACGCCGCCAAGGCCGCACTGGTCTTCAATGACCTGAAGCAGCGCTTCCCGCGCACCACCTTCGCCCAGCAAGGCGGCCTGCTGGCGGCGCATGTCCAGGCCGACAAGGGCCAGGCCGATGCCGCGCAGGCCACGCTCGAGTGGGTGGCCACGCAGGCCAGCGACGACGACTACCAGGCACTGGCACACCTGCGCCTGGCCGCGCTGCTGATCGACAAGAAGGCCTATGACGAAGCACTGAAGCAGGTTGATGCCGTGAAGTCGCCCGAATTCGCCGCGCTGGCCGACGACAGGCGTGGCGACGTGCTGATGGCCCAGGGCAAGACGGCCGAGGCCGTGGCCGCCTGGCAGAAGGCCTGGAAGGCGATGGATGAGAAGCAGGACTACCGCCGCGTGATCGACGCCAAGCTGACCGCCCAGGCCGCCGC
>NZ_VIDT01000542.1 GCF_006519715.1 Ideonella azotifigens | reverse complement strand
ACGCACGGCCTGGACCGCGTCGGCACACAGTTCGAGCAGGCGGGACAGCGGAGGAGAGGGGTGGGCTGGGTTCACCCGCGGCAGTCTAACCACCCAACCCATCCAGAAGATTGCGACGGGCCGACCCCGCACGCGCAATGCGGCAGCCGCTGGCCGACAATGCGCTGGTCATAGAACCAGGCAAGGACCCCCCGGCATGGCCGAACCCAAGAGCCCGCGCGTTGCTGCGCCCATCCTGCAAGACGAAGCGCTGGCGGCGCTGCCGGTGTCGGAACGGGTGCGCTATCGCCTGGTCCAGGCCAGGCGGCGTTACCACGCCAACGACAACATTGCCGACTTCCTGCGCGAGGGTGAGTTGCAGGAACTGAAGGACGAGGTCAGCGCCAAGATGGCCGAGGTGCTGAAGGCGCTGGTGATCGACACCGAGAGCGACCACAACACCCAGGACACGGCGCGCCGCGTGGCCAAGATGTACCTGGAGGAAGTCTTCCGCGGCCGCTACCAGCCGATGCCGCCGGTCACCGAATTCCCGAATGCCTCCCGCCTGAACGAGCTGATGATCGTCGGCCCGATCACGGTGCGCTCGGCCTGCTCGCACCACATGTGCCCCATCCTCGGCAAGATCTGGGTGGGCGTGCTGCCCAATGAACACTCGAACCTGATCGGGCTGTCGAAATACGCCCGCATTGCCGACTGGATCATGACCCGGCCGCAGATCCAGGAAGAGGCGGTGATCATGCTGGCAGACGCCTTGCAGGAACGCGTCAAGCCCGATGGCTTGGCCATCGTCATGGAGGCGGACCATTTCTGCATGCATTGGCGCGGTGTGAAAGACAATGACACCGCGATGACCAACAGCGTCATGCGGGGCGCGTTCCTGAAGGACCCGAACCTGCGGCGCGAATTCCTGTCCCTGTTGTCCAAGAAGAGGTGAACCCCCGATGCTTGTGCGACTGATGTATGCCAGCCGGGCCACGGCAGAGATGGACCAGGATGCGCTGACCGGCATCCTGCAGCAGGCCCGCGCCACCAACCCGACGCAAGGCATCACCGGTGCGCTGTGCTTTGCGCACGGCACCTTCGTGCAGACGCTGGAAGGCGGCCGCGACGCGGTCAACAAGCTGTACCACCGCATCGCGGCGGATCCGCGCCACCAGCAGGTCGTGCTGCTGAACTATGCCGAGATCGCCGAGCGGCATTTCGCCGGCTGGGCCATGGGCATGGTGAACCTGACCCGGCTGAACCCTGGTCTGCTGCTCAAGTACTCCGAAACCGCGACGCTGAACCCCTACGCCGTGTCCGGCGCCGCGATGGCCGCGCTGTTCGACGAGATGGTCGCCACCGCGGCCATGATGGGCCAGGCCTGACGCGCAGGCACCGGCCCGGTGGCATTCAGAGCTTGGCCGCGGCGCGAAAACCGAACAGGCGGGTCAGCAGCCGGGTCGGAAACTCGGTCAAGGCCTGGTTGTAGGCCGCTGCAGCGTCGCTGAAGGACTGGCGCGCATAGACCAGCCGGGCGGCGAGCTCTGTCAGTTGCTGCCGCGAGGCATGCACGCCGGGCTGCTCGTCCAGCGTCGGCTGCTGCTCCAGCAGGGCATGCAGCCGCGCCATCGGCGAGGCCATGTCACGCTCGGCGGCCACCCAGGCCGCCACCAGCAAGGCACGGTATGGCCTGGGCCGCATGGCCAGGGCCGCCTGGCGCTGGCGCTCCTGCGCCTGCATCAGCACCTGCAGGCTGCCAGCCTCGTCGGCCAGCGGCTCGCGCACGGCGGCCAGCAACATGTCCAGGGCGGCGGCACGGCGCACCAGCAATTCATCGATCTGCACCCAGGCCTGGCCCAGCGCATTGCGCAGTCGCATCAGCCGGTTGTAGGCCCCCACCATCCAGAAGGCGATCACCAGGATCAGCGCGAGCTCCAGCAGCCAGCCGCCCACATGGCCAACATGCGTCAGCTGCAGCCAGCTCGGCCAGGCGGCACTGGTCGCCGGTTCGCTGGCCGGATCCGATGCCGCCAACGCGCCTTGCCAGATTTCCGGCGCGAACAGGCTCATGCGAACGCGCCCTGGCCGCCTTTGCTGGCGCGCCAGGCGGCAAAGCCCTGGGCCCGCAGCTCGCAGGCAGGGCACTGGCCGCAGCCGTAGCCCCATGCGTGGCGCTGGCTGCGGTCGCCGAGGTAGCAGGTGTGCGTGTGCTCGACGATCAAGTCGTTCAGCCTCTCGCCGCCCAGTTGCTCGCTCAGTTCCCAGGTCTGGGCCTTGGTCAGGAACATCAGCGGGGTTTCCAGCGTCATCGGCGTGTCCAGCCCCAGGCTGAGCGCGACCTGCATCGCCTTGAGCGTGTTGTCGCGGCAGTCCGGGTAGCCGGAGTAATCGGTCTCGCACATGCCGCCCACCAGCACCGAGGCGCCGCGCCGGTAGGCCAGCGCCGCAGCAAAGGTCAGGAACAGCAGGTTGCGGCCGGGCACGAAGGTGTTGGGCAAACCGTTGGCCTGCAGCTCGATGGCACGCGCATCGGTCAGTGCGGTGTCGGAAATCTGGCCCAGCAGCGCCAGGTCCAGCAGGTGGTCGTCGCCCAGCTTGCCAGCCCACTGCGGGAACTGTTCGGCGATCTCGCGCCGCACCACCTGCCGGCATTCGAGCTCGACCTTGTGGCGCTGGCCATAGTCGAAGCCCAGCGTCTCGACACGCGCAAAACGCGACAGCGCCCAGGCCAGGCAGGCGGTGGAATCCTGGCCGCCGGAAAACAGCACCAGGGCATGGCGGGAAGACGGCTCGCTCATGTCATCAGCCTCTGATTTCGCCCTGGCCCAGCACCACCCATTTCATGGACGTGAGGCCTTCGAGGCCGACCGGGCCGCGGGCGTGGAACTTGTCGGTCGAGATGCCGATCTCGGCCCCCAGGCCGTATTCGAAACCGTCGGCAAAGCGGGTGCTGGCGTTGACCATCACGCTGGCCGAGTCGACCTCGCGCAGGAAGCGCATCGCGTTCGGGTGGTTCGTCGTCAGGATTGCGTCGGTGTGGTGGGAACCGTAGCGGTTGATGTGGGCGATGGCCTCGTCCAGGCCCTGCACCACCTTCACGCTGACGATGGGCGCCAGGTATTCCTCGGCCCAGTCGGCCTCGGTCGCGTCCGCCAGCCTGGCGCCAGGCACGGCAGCGAGGATCGCCTTGGCGGCCGAGTCACAGCGCATCTCCACGCCCTTGGCCGCGAAGATCGCGCCGATCTGCGGCAGGAAGGCTGGCGCCGAAGCTGCATGCACCAGCAGCGATTCGGCCGCGTTGCAGGGGCTGTACTTCTGGGTCTTGGCGTTGTCGGTGACGACCAGCGCCTGCGCAATGTCGACCTCGGCGTCCACATAGACGTGGCAGTTGCCGTCCAGGTGCTTGATGACCGGCACCTTGGCCTCGGCGCTGATGCGCGCGATCAGGCCCTTGCCGCCGCGCGGGATGATCACGTCCACGTATTCAGGCATCGCAATCAGGCGGCCCACGGCGGCGCGGTCCGTCGTCTCGACGAGTTGCACCGCTTCGGGCGGCAGGCCGGCTTCGGACAGCGCGCGCTGCACCAGTTGCCAAAGCGCCAGGTTGGAATGGATGGCCTCCGAGCCGCCGCGCAGGATGCAGGCATTGCCGCTCTTGATCGCCAGCGACGCGGCCTCGATGGTCACGTTCGGCCGGCTCTCGTAAATCATGCCGAACACGCCCAGCGGCACGCGCATCTGCCCCACGCTGATGCCGGTGGGCCGGCGCTTCACGCCGGTGATCTCGCCGACCGGGTCCGGCATCGCCGCCAGTTGCTCGCAACCTTCGGCGACCGTGGCGATGACCTTGGGCG
>NZ_VIDT01000541.1 GCF_006519715.1 Ideonella azotifigens | reverse complement strand
TCGTCGTTCAGGGCGCTCAGGGCTTCAGCACCGTCTGGTCGCCCATGTAGGGCTGCAATGCATCGGGCACCAGCACCGATCCATCCGCCTGCTGATAGTTTTCCAGCACGGCGACCAGCGCGCGGCCGACCGCCAGGCCAGAGCCATTCAGCGTGTGCACGAACTCGGTCTTGCCCTGGGCGTTCTTGAAGCGGGCCTGCATGCGGCGGGCCTGGAAATCGCCCATGTTCGAGCAGGAGCTGATCTCGCGGTAGGTGTTCTGCGCCGGCACCCACACTTCCAGGTCATAGGTCTTGGTCGCGCCAAAGCCCATGTCGCCGGTGCACAGCAGCATCACGCGGTACGGCAAGCCCAGCTTCTGCAGGATGGCCTCGGCGTGGCGTGTCATCGCCTCCAGCGCGTCCTGGCTCTGGTCGGGCGCGGTGACCTGCACCATCTCGACCTTGTCGAACTGGTGCTGGCGGATCAGGCCGCGGGTGTCGCGGCCCGCCGAGCCGGCTTCGGAGCGGAAGCACGGGCTGTGCGCGGTGAGCTTCACCGGCAGCTGGTCGGCGGCGAGGATCTGCTCGCGCACGGTGTTGGTCAGCGAGATTTCCGAGGTCGAGATCAGGTACTGCTCGGCCTGGCTTTCGTCGCCACCGCGGCTGACCCAGAACATGTCTTCCTTGAACTTCGGCAGTTGCCCGGTGCCCTCCAGGATCTCGCGGTTGACGATGTACGGCGTGTAGCACTCGGTGTAGCCATGGTGCAGCGTGTGCTGGTCCAGCATGAACTGGGCAAGCGCGCGGTGCAGCCGGGCGATGGGGCCTTTCATGAAGGTGAAGCGCGAGCCGCTGAGCTTGGCGCCAGTCTCGAAATCCAGGCCCAGCGGGGCGCCCAGGTCCACGTGGTCGCGCACCGGGAAGTCGAAGCTGCGAGGGCCTTCGCCGTTCGGGCTCCAGGCGCGCACTTCGACGTTGCCGCCTTCGTCCACGCCGACAGGCACCGATTCGTGCGGCAGGTTGGGCACGCCCATCAGCATCAGCGCCAGCTCGCCTTGCAGCGCTTCCAGGCGCTCGGCGCCAGCCTTCTGCTCGTCGCCAATGGCGTTGACTTCGTTCATCAGCTCGGTGACCTGGGCGCCGGTGTCTTCGCCCTTGGCGGCCTTGCCCTTCAACATGCCGATCTGCTTGGACAGGCTGTTGCGCCGGGCCTGCATTTCCTCGGTGCGCATCTGCAGCTGCTTGCGCTCGGCTTCGAGGGAGACAAAGCGGGTTTCGTCGAGGAAGGGCTGCGGGTCCTTGCGGGTGGCGAGGCGGGCCAGGACGGCGGGCAGGTCGCGCCGCAGCAGGCTGATGTCTAGCATGGGATGCTTTCTACGAATGCGGTGGGGCCCGTGGGCCCGGAACAAGAAGGATCGCGCGCGGCCAGCGGCCACGCGGCAGGAAATGGCAGCTGCGAAGGCCGGCGCCAGCTCAAGATCGCGAAGCCGCGAACTCGGCCATGGACTTGTCGCCCAGGCCCTTGGGCAGCGGGAATTCGATGGTTTCCTGCACACCAGCCAGGCGGCGCACCGAGACCGAACCCAGCGCCTTCAGGCGCGCAATGACCTGCTGCACCAGCACGTCGGGCGCCGAAGCGCCGGCCGTCAGCCCCACGCGCGGGCGGTCAACCAGCCAGCTGGCTTGCAGATCGTCGGCCGAATCGACCATGTGGGCCGGCGTGCCCAGGCGCTCGGCCAGCTCGCGCAGGCGGTTGCTGTTGGAGCTGGTAGGGCTGCCGACGACGATCACCACGTCCACCTTGGGCGCCAGCACCTTGACAGCGTCCTGGCGGTTCTGCGTGGCGTAGCAGATGTCCTGCTGCTTGGGCTCGCGCACGTTCGGGAACCGCGCCTTCACGGCGGCCAGGATCTCGGCCGCGTCGTCCACGCTGAGCGTGGTCTGCGTGACGACTGCGAGCTGGTCCGGCTTGGTGACCGGTGCGGTGGCCACATCGGCCACGTCCTCCACCAGGAAGATGCCCTCCAGCAGCTGGCCCATGGTGCCTTCGACTTCCGGGTGGCCCTTGTGGCCGATCATGATGAACTGGAAGCCCTCGCGCGCCAGCTTGGCCACTTCGACGTGGACCTTGGTGACCAGCGGGCAGGTCGCGTCGTAGATCTGGAAGCCGCGCGCAGCGGCCTCCTGCTGCACGGCCTTGGACACGCCGTGGGCCGAGAAGATCAGCGTGGCGCCGGGCGGCACGTCGGACAGCTCCTCGATGAAGATCGCGCCCTTCTGCTTCAGGTCGTTGACCACGTAGGTGTTGTGCACGATCTCGTGGCGCACATAGATCGGCGCGCCGAATTTGAGCAGCGCGCGCTCGACGATCTCGATCGCCCTGTCCACGCCGGCGCAGAAGCCGCGCGGCTCGGCCAGCAGGATGTCACCGGGCTGGGCCTCGGTCACCGGCGTCATGGGAGCGGTCACAGCGGAATTCATAGCACGCCAATCACCTGCACCTCGAAGGTCACGGCAGCGCCGGCCAGCGGGTGGTTGAAGTCGAACAGCAGCCAGTCGCCACCCAGCTCGCGGATCACGCCGGCAAAGCGGCCGGTGCCGTCCGGCGTGGGGAACTCGACCACATCGCCCAGATGGTACTCGGCCTGCGGGTCGCCATGCTCGGCCAGCAGGCCACGCTTGACGCGCTGCAGCATCTCCGGGTTGCGCGGGCCGAAGGCCTCGCCCGGTTCGAGCACGAAGCTCGTGCGCACGCCCTCTTCCAGGCCCAGCAGACGCGCCTCGATGGCAGGCGCCAGTTGCCCTGCGCCAAGCGTCAGTGTGGCCGGCTTGTCGTTGAAGGTGGTGACGACGTCGGCGCCGTCCGGGCCCGCGAGCCGGTAGTGCAAAGTCAGGAAGGATCCCGGCTGGATGGTGTTCACAAGGCGCTGCCTGTACTGGTAATCTGGAAACGATTTTAAGGGCGACCCCGACACAGAACGATGCGGCGCCCCGAACACCACACGACAAGCATCACCCAGGGAGGGTGTCCATGGACATGAAAGACATGCCGGCTGCACTTCGGCCGCGCGAAAAGCTGCTGGCGCAGGGCCCGGCAGCGCTGGCCGATGCCGAGTTGCTGGCGCTGCTGCTGCGCACCGGCATCCAGGGCAAGGGCGTGCTGGTGATGGCCGGCGAACTGCTCGCCAGCTTCGATGGCTTCGGCGGCCTGCTGCAGGCCAGCGCGGACGACTTCCGCCGCGTCAAGGGCCTGGGGCCGGCCAAGCGTGCCGAGCTGGCCGCGGTGATGGAAATGGCCCGCCGCGCGCTGCTGCAGCCCATGCAGCGCGGCCCGGTGTTCGACAGCCCCGGCCGTGTGAAGGACTTCGTGTCCCTGCAACTCGCGCGCCGCGAACAGGAGGTGTTCGGGGTGCTGTTCCTGGACAGCCAGCACCGGCTGATCGAATGGCGCGAGCTGTTCCAGGGCACGCTGTCGCAGACCAGCGTCTACCCGCGCGAAATCGTCAAGCTGGCGCTCGCGTTGAATGCCGGCGCGCTGATCCTGGCGCACAACCACCCGTCCGGCCTGGCGGAGCCGTCCAAGGCAGACGAATACCTCACGCAATCGCTGAAGGCCGCGCTGCAGATGGTGGACGTGCGGGTGCTGGACCACCTGGTGGTGGGTGCCGGCCAGGTGGTGAGCTTCGCGGAACGTGGGTTGATCTGACCCGCTGCCGCTGACCCGCCCGGGCAGTCGGGTAGCGAGGCTGTTGTAGGCTTGGCAGCAGTGAGCAGCCGCCAAGCGCAAGCAAGCGGCTGCCAAACGGATTGGCCAGCGAGGATGTGCCGTGAAAGTCAATGGCCTGAAGGAGTTGGGGCGGC
>NZ_VIDT01000540.1 GCF_006519715.1 Ideonella azotifigens | reverse complement strand
CTCGGCGCCGGCTTCCAGCGGCGCAGCGGCGGTCGGCACGAAGTGGCGAGGCTCCAGGCCATGCGCCTCCATGACCTCGGCATAACCAGCCTCGCGCTCCTGCGCACTCAGGTCGCCAGCCGCGCTGTTGCGCACGAACTGGATGCGGCGATGGCCCTTGTCCAGCAGGTATTGCGCCGCGTCCCGCCCGACCTGCCTGTGAGAAAAACCGATCTGCAACGGCTTGCGGCCAGGCTGCAGGTCCCAGGTCTCGATCACGGGCTGCGTCGCATCGGCAATCAAGCGCTCAGTCGCCGCACTGTGGAAGCGGCTGGTGAGCACCAGCGCGGCCGGGTTCCAGCCCAGGAAGGCCCGCACCGCGCGCTCCTCGGCCTCGACCGAGAAGTAGCTGGACGCCAGCAGCAACTGGTAGCCGCCCACTGCCAAACCGTCCGACAGCGCCTGCAGCGTGTCGGCAAAGATCGGCCCGGAGATGTTGGGCACCACCATCGCGACCACCCTGTTGTGCGCTGACGCGAGCCCGCCCGCGGCCAGGTTGGGCACGTAGTTCAGCGCCTCCACCGCGGCACGGATGCGCTCAGTCGGCTCAGGCCCCACGCGGTGCGGTTCGTTGAAGAAGCGCGACACGGTGATGGCCGAAACACCGGCCATCGCGGCGACATCCGCCAGCGTCGTGCGCTGCGCCGCCTTGCGTCTGCGCACCGTCATGCCGGTCCGCCGCAAACAAGGTTTTCGCCTAAGCAAGCCATTTTTTGTCGTTTGACGCAGTGCGTCCCGGGTCTCGATGATGGCGACAATGTTAGCGCTAACACGGCGCTGCTGGCTGTCCCAAATTTCGGAGAATGAAGATGTCCAACGCCTCGCCCGCCGCCCACTTCCCGCGCAAATTTCCCCACCACGCCCTCGCCCTCGCGGCGCTGGCCTGCCTGAGCGCCACCGCCCGGGCCGAAGAAGCAGCCACCGAACCCGCTGCCACGCTGGAGACGGTGACCGTCACCGCCACGCGCCGCGCCGAGTCGCTGCAGAGCGTGCCGGTGGCCGTGTCGGTGGTCAGCGGCGAACAGCTGGAACAGAGCAACCGCAACACGTTGGGCGCGCTCGCCACCCAGGTGCCCAGCGTCAACTTCCGCACCGGCGCGTCGAACAAGGACACATCCCTCTTCGTGCGCGGCGTGGGCACCATCTCCACCTCGCCGGGCGTCGAGCCCACCGTGTCCACCGTGATCGACGGCGTGGTGCTGGCCCGCCCCGGCCAGGCCACGCTGGACCTGCTGGACGTGGACCGCGTGGAAGTGCTGCGCGGCGCGCAGGGCACGCTGTTCGGCAAGAACGCCTCGGCCGGCGTGGTCAACATCAGCACCCGCGCGCCGGCCCGCACGCCCGAGGGCTACGTCGACTTCTCGCACTACGGCGGCGGCAACGAGAACCGCCTGCGCGCCGGCATCTCCGGCGAACTCTCGCCCGGCGTCACCGCATCCATCACCGGCCTGCGCGCCCGCTACGACGGCAACGTGCGCAACCTCTTCACCGGCGAAGACGTGAACGGCTACGACAAGAAGGGTGTGCGCGCACGGCTGGACTGGGACCTGGGTGGCGGCCGCAAGCTCAGCTTCAATGCGGACTGGCTGCAGTCGCACGACACGATTCCCACCGGCGTCATCACCCGCAGCTCGCTGATCGCCTACCCCGCCGGCACTGTTACCAATTACCCGGCCTTCGCCGCGGCGCTGGGCCCGGTCACCGCCAGCGACGACAACCGCGAGATCAACAACAACCTGAAGACCACCGCCGCCGACCGCAACCGCGGCGCCTCGGTGCAACTCGAACTGCCGCTGGGCAGCCACACGCTGACTTCCATCACCGCCTGGCGCGACTGGCAGAACCAGCAGGTGCAGGACGGCGACCGCCTGTCGGCGCCGGTGGTCGGCCTGCCGCAGTCGCATGACCACGGCCAGGTGGACTTCGACCAGTTCTCGCAGGAGCTGCGCCTGGCCTCGGCCCAGGGCGGCGCCTTCGACTACGTGGGCGGCCTCTACTACATGCACACCAAGGACCGCGAAACCTACCGCCGCGACGTGACCCGCGTGGTGGCCGATGGCAGCAGCTTCGCCGACTGGGGCCTGGCCCACTACGGCACCCAGAGCGACAGCACCGCACTGTTCGGCGAAGGCCGCTGGCACTTCGCGCCGGATACCCGCGCGCTGCTCGGCCTGCGCGTGACGGAGGACCGCCTCAGCTTCGACCACGAGCGCAGCCGCAGCACGCCCGACGCGCAGTTCAACGGCGCGATTCCCGGCGTCAATGCCGTGGTGGCCAACCAGGGCAGCACCAGCGAAACCGGCTACTCCGGCCGGGTCGGCCTGCAGCATGACCTGTCTGCCGAAGCCAGCAGCTACCTCACCTTTTCTCGCGGCTACAAGGGCCCGGCCTACAACGTGTTCTTCAACATGCTGGACCGCGACACGCTGGCGCTCAAACCCGAGACCTCCAACTCGCTGGAAGCTGGCCTCAAGACCGAGACCTTCGACCACCGCTTGCGAGTGAACCTGGCAGCCTTCGTCACCAAGTACCAGAACTACCAGGCCAACTTCTACGACAACGTGGACGGCACCGTCATCACCCGGCTGATCAACGCCGGCGACGTGTCCTCGCGCGGCGTGGAGCTGGACCTGAGCGCCAAGCCCACGCCGCAGCTCACGCTGGGCGCCGCAGCCGCGTACATCCGCGCCCGCATCGACGACTTCAACTGCCCGGCAGGTGCCGCCGCCAGCTGCGACGTGAACGGCAAGCCCCTGCCCTTCTCGCCGGACTGGAAGCTCGCGCTGCGCGGCGACTACACCGTGCCGCTGGACAGCGGCCTGCAGCTCACGCTGGGCAGCGACTTCAACTGGCAGAGCAAGGTGCAGTACGACATCGGCCAATACGCCGACACAGTGCAAGGCGCCTACGGCATCTGGAACGCCAGCGTGGCCCTCGCCTCCCCCGGCCAGGGCTGGCGCGTGGCCGTGCTGGCCAAGAACCTCACCGACCGCAGCTACGCCTCCTTCCTCGGCCGCGGCGGCAGCTACGTGAACCGCTGGGTGCCGCGTGACGACCAGCGCTACTTCGGTCTCAACGTGCGCTACGACTTCCTCTGAGCCATGAAACAAGCCATGTCAACGCAGACCACGCGGGCCGAGCGCCGGGCCGCTCCCAAGCCGGCCCGCATCCCCTCGGGGGATCGGACGATGTACCCGTCGGACGAGGGGCTGTCATGATGCATTTAGGTGCCTTTTTGATGGAGTCTGGGCACCACGTCGCGGCCTGGCGTGCGTCCAGCGTGCCACCGCGAGCAGGTCTGGACTTCGCGCTCTACCGCCAGCTCGCGCGCACCGCCGAGGCCGCCTGCTTCGACGCGATCTTCGTCGCCGACAGCGTGGCCGCCGATGAAGGCCCAGGCGCCGAGCGCATGTCCCGCTCCGCCCGCTTCGAGCCGCTCACGTTGCTGTCGGCACTGGCCGCGGTCACCGAGCGCATCGGCCTGATCGCCACCGCCACCAGCAGCTACAACGAGCCCTACACCGTGGCCCGCCAGTTCGCCTCGCTGGAGCATCTCTCGGGCGGCCGCGCCGGCTGGAACCTGGTCACCTCGGACAACGCCGCCGAGGCCGGCAACTTCGGCCGCGCCGAGCACATCGCCCACGAGGACCGCTACGCCCGCGCCCGCGAATTCCTGCAGGTGGTGCTGGCCCTGTGGGACAGCTGGGGCGATGACGCGTTCGTCAACGACAAGGCCACTGGCCTGCACCACGACCCGGCCCAGCGCCACGAGTTGAACCACCGCGGTGAACACTTCGCGGTGCGCG
>NZ_VIDT01000054.1 GCF_006519715.1 Ideonella azotifigens | reverse complement strand
GGTGGGCGGCCCCTCATCGGGCGCCAGCCGCAGGAAGCGGTACTGGATGTTTTCTTCGGCGTGGGTGGCAACAAAGGTACCTCTTCCCTGCCGGCGCACCAGCAGGTTGTCGGTCGCCAGCTCGTCGATCGCCTTGCGCACGGTGCCCTGGCTGACGCGGTAGCGCACTGCCAGTTCCATCTCGCTGGGGATGGCCTCGCCGGGCCGCCACTCGCCGCCTTGCAGGCTCTTCACCAGCAAGGCCTTGATCTGCTGGTACAGCGGGCTGAACGCCGGGCCTTCCTGCGCGGCCGCCGGACGCTCCGAGCCCCGTTCGGCCGGGGGGGCGGCTTCGGGCGGATCAACAGGCATCGCAGGCATGGGGCGGCATTGCAGCACAGGCTGCGGTCAAGCGTCCAATGCCAACGCCAAATACCCGGACTCATGTCTTATATAAGACATAAGAGGATTGACTCGGCCCGCCCGCACGCCTAGACTGCCGCGCTACACTTCTCCGCCTGAGCTCCGGCGCCGCCTTGGCGCCCGCTTTGCACCCCACCGGGTGCCCTGCCAGGCCTGAACCCGACGCACAGCCCGATCCCCTCGCAGCCCACCTCTGTTGTTGCCCGATCTGCACACGCTGGCGTCGCCGTTTTCTTCTTTCATCGCTCTCTCTTTTTCTCGGAGAACTCCACCATGAGCAAGACCCCCGTCCGCGTGGCCGTGACCGGCGCCGCAGGCCAGATTGGCTACGCGCTGCTGTTCCGCATCGCCTCCGGCGAGATGCTGGGCAAGGACCAGCCCGTGATCCTCCAGCTGCTGGAGATCCCCGACGAGAAGGCCCAGAAGGCACTCAAGGGCGTGATGATGGAACTCGACGACTGCGCCTTCCCGCTGCTGGCCGGCATGCAAGCCCATGCAGACCCGATGACCGCATTCAAGGATGCGGACTACGCGCTGCTGGTCGGTTCGCGTCCGCGCGGCCCGGGCATGGAGCGTGCCGAGCTGCTGTCCATCAACGGCGCGATCTTCACCGCCCAGGGCAAGGCGCTGAACGCCGTCGCATCGCGCAATGTCAAGGTGCTGGTCGTCGGCAACCCGGCCAACACCAACGCCTACATCGCGATGAAGTCGGCCCCGGACCTGCCGGCCAAGAACTTCACCGCCATGCTGCGCCTGGACCACAACCGCGCCGCTTCGCAGATCGCCGCCAAGACCGGCAAGCCGGTGTCGGCCATCGAGAAGCTGGCCGTGTGGGGCAACCACTCGCCGACCATGTACGCCGACTACCGCTACGCCACCATTGATGGCGCTTCGGTCAAGGACATGATCAACGACCAGGCCTGGAACAAGGACGTGTTCCTGCCGACCGTCGGCAAGCGCGGCGCCGCCATCATCGAAGCGCGCGGCCTGTCGTCGGCCGCTTCGGCAGCCAACGCCGCCATCGACCACATGCGCGACTGGGCCCTGGGCACCAATGGCAAGTGGGTCACGATGGGCATCCCGTCGAACGGCGAATACGGCATCCCGAAGGAAATCATGTTCGGTTTCCCGGTCACCTGCGAAAACGGCGAATACAAGATCGTCGAAGGCCTGGAGATCGATGCCTTCTCGCAAGAGTGCATCAACAAGACCCTGGCCGAGCTGCAAGGCGAGCAGGACGGCGTCAAGCACCTGCTGTAAGGAGCCGGGCCTGAACGGCCCGCGCCAATGAGCCGGTGCCCGCGCAAGCGGCGCCGGCTTTTTCATTTCTCCCCTGCCCCTGCCCGCCATGACTGCACTGCGCCACCCCGCCGATGTCTTGTTCGAAGAAGGCGACGCCGTGCCGGCGCTGCCGGTGTGCGACCACTACTGCGGCGTCGAGGCGCGCATGCGAAAGAGCCTGGCACTGCAGGCTGAGATGGGCCCGGTGTTCGACATCACGCTGGACGGCGAGGACGGCGCACCGGTGGGCGGTGAAGTCGAGCATGCGCACCTGATCGCCGAGCTGGTCACCTCGCCGGAAAACCGCTTCGGCCGCGTCGGCGCACGCGTCGTGCCGGTCGAGCACCCGGCTTTCACGACCATGCTCGAAGCCTTGCTGCCCAAGGCCGGCGCAAAGCTGGCCTACCTGATGATCCCGAAACCGCGCCACCTGGCGGGCCTGGAACAGGCGGTGGCCATCATCGATGCACTGTCGGCGCAGGCCGGCCTGGCAAAGCCGATCCCGCTGCACGCACTGGTCGAGACGCACGGTGCGCTGCGCGACGTGTTCGCGCTGGCCGCGCACCCGCGCATCGAATCGCTGTCCTTCGGCCTGATGGACTTCGTCTCGGCGCACCGCGGCGCGATTCCGCAATCGGCGATGGGCTCGCAGGGCCAGTTCCAGCACCCGCTGGTGCTGCGCGCCAAGCTGGAGATCGCGGCGGCCTGCCACGCGGCAGGCAAGGTGCCTTCGCACTGCGTGGTCACCGAGTTCAAGGACAGCGCCGCGCTGCAGGGCGCCGCCGAACGCGCCTGCCGGCAACTGGGCTACACCCGCATGTGGAGCATCCACCCGGACCAGATCCGCCCCATCGTCGACGCTTTTGCACCCAGCGCCGCCGAGGTCGACCAGGCCATCGAGATCCTGCAGGCCGCGCAGGCGGCCGACTGGGCGCCGATCCGCCATCGCCACGCCGGCCGGGACCAGTTGCACGACCGGGCCAGCTACCGCTATTTCTGGCAGGTACTGCAGCGGGCCCATCGCACCTCGTTTGCCGGCGGCGCGCAGCTGCCGGCCGAAGTGCAGCTCGCGTTTTTCGGCGCGCACTGAACTGCCCAGGACTCGCCGGAACAGCGCTGACAAATTCCGTCAGTTCCGGCGATGGAACAGAACCTGCTCCGCGTTGTCGTTAAATCGCGCCAAGTCCTGGGCAAATACCAACAGCCTCACAGCTGGTAACAGGGTTTGGCACGGCTTGCGCAGGCACAATACGCCTGCCCTCTTTCCGAAGGAGCCCTGCCTTGATGATTCGCGCTTTTGTGTCCGTGGCGCTGCTGCTCAGCGCAGCCGCCGTAGCAGCCCAGCCCGCCGCTGTTGCCTCTGCCAAATCTTCCACCACCACGGCCAAGGCCGCCGGCAAGGGCGCAAAAGCCAAGAAGGTCGTCGAACCGCCGCCCCCGCCTGTCGAAGTGCCGCTGCCGGCCTCCGAAGGCGAGCAGAACGCCGCCGCCGCCATGACCCATTTTGGTCAGTACGACTGCGAGTTCTCGCAGCGCATGCAGGTGGCGATGAATCCGAAGTACGACGGCTACATCGACGTCACTTTCGGCAAGACCACGTACACGATGAAACCCACCCTGTCGACCACCGGCGCACTGCGCCTGGAAGACGTCAAGGGTGAGGCCTTGCTGCTGCAGATCGCCTACAAGTCCATGCTGATGGACGTGAAGGCCGGACGGCGCATCGTTGACGAATGCGTGCACCCCAAGCAACTCGAAGCCAAGAACAATGCTGCAGGCCAGCCCCAACAGGCGCTGCTGATGAGCCCGGAGCAAGTCGCCGCCGCAGCCCAGGCTGCTGCCGCCGCACAAGCCGCACAAGCCGCGGTTACTGCAGCAGCGCCTGCACCCGCTCCGGTGCTTGCCGCGGTCGAACCTGCAGCCGTGGCGCCGGCCACTACCGCCGTGTCCACCACGCCTGCTGCGCCCACCCCGGCGCTTCCGGCCGCCGCAGCACCGGTGACCATCGAGGCTGCCGCGCCCAGCCAAGCCCCGGTTCAGCGCTGAGATTGCCCCGCCCTCAGGGGGCTGTTCTTTGCTTGCCACAGGCCCTTCGGGGCCTGTGTTCATTTGTGGCCGGGATTTTTGCAGGCAAACCTGTGCGGCCGGCGTCCCGCGGCCATGCGCATGCACGATTGAGTACGTATAATTCATGCATACCGGTTTGGAAGCTTTGGGAGTACCGACGCATGGAAGCCACTGTTGCCGAGCGTGGGCAGATCACCCTGCCCAAGGCCGTGCGTGATGCCCTGGGCCTGACCAAGGGCACCACGCTGAAGGTCGAACTGGACGGCGCGCGCATCATCCTGCGCAAGGACGTGTCCGACGCCATCTCCCGTGCCCGCGGCCGCTTCAAGCTGGACGGCTTTGCCGACACCGATGAAGCCCTGCGCGCCATCCGTGGCCGCGCCCCCGGCGAGCCGCTGGACGTCTGAGCGTCCCCAAACCGTGATCGCCATCGACTCCTCCGTCGTGATCGACCTGCTGGCCGACGGCCCGGCCGCAGACGCAGCCGAAGCCTGCCTGCGCCAGTCGCTCAGCATCGGCCCGGTGGTCGTCTGCGACGTGGTGCTGACGGAAATCTGCACCGCGTTGAAGAACGGTTCCGAGGCGCTGGAAGTGCTGGAAGACATGGGCGTGGGCTACAGCGCCACCGAAACCAAGGCCGCCGTGCGCGCTGGCGAGATGCAGCGCCGCTATCGCCAGCGCAGCGGCCACCCGGGTGGCCGTGCCGCCCCCGATTTCCTGGTCGGCGCCCACGCGATGCTGCAGTGCGACGGCCTGATCACCCGCGACGCCACCTTCTACCGCGACTATTTCAAGGGCCTGAAGGTCATCGTGCCCTGACCCTGCCTGCCATTCACACCGGCGCCCCGCCTCGCGGGCGCCCCCCTGATACCCACCGTTCTTTCCTGGAGAGCCCCATGCTGCAAGCCTATCGCCAACATGCCGCCGAACGCGCCACGCTCGGCATTCCGCCGCTGCCGCTTGACGCCAAGCAGGTCGCCGACCTGATCGAGCTGATCAAGAACCCGCCTGCTGGCGAAGATGCCTACCTGCTGCACCTGCTGACGCACCGCGTGCCCCCGGGCGTGGACGACGCGGCCAAGGTCAAGGCTTCGTTCCTCGCCGCCGTGGCGCATGGCGACATCAGCGTGCCCCTGGTCCCCAAGGCCCTGGCCACCGAGTTGCTGGGCACCATGGTCGGCGGCTACAACGTGCATCCGCTGATCGAACTGCTGGACGACGCTGAAGTCGCCAGCGTGGCGGCGGAAGGCCTGAAGAAGACCTTGCTGATGTTCGACTTCTTCAATGACGTGGCGGAAAAGGCCAAGGCCGGCAATGCCAAGGCCAAGGAAGTCATGCAGAGCTGGGCGGATGCCGAGTGGTTCACCAGCCGCCCGGAAGTCGAGCAGAAGATCACCATCACCGTCTTCAAGGTGCCTGGCGAGACCAACACCGACGACCTCTCGCCCGCGCCCGACGCCTGGAGCCGCCCGGACATTCCGCTGCACTACCTGGCCATGCTGAAGAACACCCGCGAAGGCGCCGCCTTCGTGCCGGAGGAAGACGGCAAGCGCGGCCCGATGCAGTTCATCGAGGATCTGAAGAAGAAGGGCCACATCGTCGCCTACGTCGGCGACGTGGTCGGCACCGGCTCCTCGCGCAAGTCGGCCACCAACTCGGTGATCTGGGCCACCGGCCAGGACATCCCGTTTGCGCCGAACAAGCGCTTTGGCGGCGTCACGCTGGGCGGCAAGATCGCCCCGATCTTCTTCAACACGCAAGAGAGCTCGGGCTCGCTGCCGATCGAGGTCGATGTGTCGGCCATGGAGATGGGCGATGTGCTCGATGTCTACCCGTACGAGGGCAAGATCACCAAGAACGGCACGGAGATCGCATCCTTCCAGCTGAAGACGGACGTCATCCTCGACTCGGTGCGCGCTGGCGGCAGCATCAACCTCAACATCGGCCGCACGCTGACCGCCAAGGCGCGCGAGTTCCTCGGCCTGCCCGCCTCCACGCTGTTCCGCCTGCCCAAGGCGCCTGCCGAGTCCAAGGCCGGCTTCACGCTGGCGCAGAAGATGGTCGGCCGTGCCGTCGGCCTGCCAGAGGGCCAGGGCGTGCGCCCAGGCACCTACTGCGAACCCAAGATGACGACGGTCGGCTCGCAGGACACCACCGGCCCGATGACCCGCGACGAGCTGAAGGACCTGGCCTGCCTGGGCTTCTCGGCCGACCTGGTGATGCAGTCCTTCTGCCACACCGCCGCCTATCCGAAATCGGTCGACGTAAAGACCCACCGCGAACTGCCGGCCTTCATGAGCAGCCGCGGCGGCGTGGCGCTGCGCCCGGGCGACGGCGTGATCCACAGCTGGCTGAACCGCCTGCTGCTGCCTGACACCGTGGGCACCGGTGGCGACTCGCACACTCGCTTCCCGATCGGCATCTCCTTCCCCGCCGGCTCCGGCCTGGTCGCCTTCGGTGCTGCCACCGGCGTGATGCCGCTGGACATGCCCGAGTCGGTGCTGGTGCGCTTCAAGGGCCAGATGCAACCCGGCGTGACGCTGCGCGACCTGGTGCACGCGATCCCGCTGTACGCGATCAAGGCCGGGCTGCTGACGGTCGCCAAGGCCGGCAAGGTCAACGCCTTCTCGGGCCGCATCCTGGAAATCGAAGGGCTGCCGGACCTGAAGGTCGAACAGGCCTTCGAGCTGAGCGACGCATCGGCCGAGCGCAGCGCCGCAGGCTGCACCATCAAGCTGAATCCCGAGCCGATCAAGGAATACCTCACCAGCAACGTCGTGCTGATGAAGAACATGATCGCCGACGGTTATGCCGATGCCCGCACGCTGCAGCGCCGCATCGAGAAAGTCGAAGCCTGGCTGGCCAAGCCCGACCTGCTGGAAGCCGACAAGGACGCCGAGTACGCACATGTCATCGAGATCGACCTGGCCGACATCAAGGAACCCATCCTCTGCTGCCCGAATGACCCGGATGACGCGAAGTTCCTGTCCGAAGTTGCCGGCACCAAGATCGACGAGGCTTTCATCGGCTCGTGCATGACCAACATCGGCCACTTCCGTGCCGCGGCCAAGCTGCTGGGCGGCCAGCGCGACATCCCCGTCAAGCTGTGGGTGGCACCGCCGACCAAGATGGACGAGAGCGAGCTGATCAAGGAAGGCCACTACGCAGCCTTCGGCACCGCTGGCGCCCGCACCGAAATGCCGGGCTGCTCGCTGTGCATGGGCAACCAGGCGCAGGTGCGCGAAGGCGCGACCGTGGTCTCCACCTCTACCCGCAACTTCCCGAACCGCCTGGGCAAGAACAGCAACGTGTTCCTCGCCTCGGCCGAACTCGCCGCCATCGCCTCCAAGCTCGGCCACATCCCCACCGTGGCCGAATACCACGAAGCCATGGGCGTGGTGAACAAGGACGGCGCCGCGATCTACAAGTACCTCAACTTCGACCAGATCGACGAGTACGCTGAAGGCGCGAAGGCCACCGCAGCAGCCTGCTGATCGCAGCTCAGGCGCCCTCTCAGGCGCCCGGCCCAAAAGGCCCGCCAGGGAAACCTGGCGGGCCTTTTCCATGGCGTGTTCAACCCAGGCTCAAGCGCCGCTTGATCAGTTCCAGCACAGGTTCGTAGCTGGCTGCAGCCAAGGTTTCGCAGCCGCGCGGCATCACCCGGTCCGCAAGCGCATTCAGGGCGTCGGCCAAATGCACTGTGAAGGTTCGAATGTCCTGCAGTTGCCGCGTCGTGCTTTGCCCGCAATCCACCGGGCCGATCTCGGTCACGAGTGCCTCCAGGGCTGTCATTTCCGAACGCCAGTGCTTCACATGGTCAAGCCGCTGCGTCATTCGGCTGATGCCGGCATCCTCCAGCACGACGGGGACCACGCGTTCCGCGAATCGCTCCGCGTTGCGTTGCGCACGCTCCCACACAAAGCCCAGCTCCCGCATGCAGTCGACTGACAGCATGTACTTCGCACTGAGCACGACGATCACGCACAGCCCGCGGCCAATCTCTTCCTCGAAGTGCCGAATGCTGTCGCCGTTGCGCAGCCTGTCCTTGTCCCGGTGCACTTCTACCCAAGGCGCCAGCGCCGCCTGCAGGCCATCCACGGTCGCATCGCTGTCTCCGCCCCAGGCATAGGAAACGTAGACCACCGGTTTCTTCTTCGTGGCTGCCACACCACTGGGCAAGGGCGCCGCATTCACCAGCGCTGCCTTCTCCTCGGTCTCATTGCCACCCATCGCTTTGTCGGCCTTGTCCATGACCGCCTGCCCTTTCATCCATTGAACCTCGGGCTTCTGCCCCAGGCGAACCTCTCCCAGCAGCGCGTTGATCAGATCGCCCGCATGGCTTGAGGCCTCAGGGCCGCTGACCTGCAACACCATCGCGCCCCGCCGCCCGGCGTCTTCACCCGGCTCGGAAGACAGGCGCACCGTTACCCGCGCCTTGGCGTCGTGATAGCACAGGCCATATCGCCAGTACACCGCATTCGGCCCCGCCTTCTCGCCCATTTCGCACAGCACCGTACGCTGCAAGCCACCGTGAAGCAGCGGGTAGCGCAGCCGCACTTCCGCATCTGGCTCCGCACCGCGCCATACCGCCTGCTCCTCGCTCGCCATCGCCGCGCGCTCCTGCAGGCAATCCGCGGCAATGTATTGCCCATCGCCCACCTTGAAGCAGACCCGGCAAGCCTGCATCAGGCTCACGAAGTGCGCCTGCTCGGTAGCGTCGAACTCCCCGTCCCACAGCAAGGCTGACAGAAGCTCCGGCGTGAACAGCCCGCCTTGGCGACGCAGCGTAGGCAAGACCTTTTGCCGGTGCAAAAGCGCGTAGACGCCCTCCAAGGCCCAGGCTTGGTCGAGGATGACGGCACCCCCAAACACGTCTGCGCGCCAAAACACCTGCCCTGACTGATGCAGATAGCCCAGCAAGGTGCGCGGCGCGCTGACGCCATGCTCCCGGCACATCGCATCGAACCCATCCAGGGCCAATACCTTCTGCGCCTTGCCCATCTCCCGCAGCTTGCCGCCCAGCGCCGCCCAGTTTCGCGGGATCAGGGTTTCGCCATGCCGCTCGGCCAGCAGTTTGGCCCCCGCTCGCAACTCCGGCAGCAAGCGATCCAGCCCCTCTTCCAGCATCGCGCTACAAGCGCTGCGCCGCAACCACCCGAAGCCATGGTCCGCCGGCACCGGCGGCTCCACGAGTTGGCTCTCTTCGTCACACTGCGCCTGCGACACGATGACCAGCGTTTGCGGCCCAGCCACCGCCTTCACATAGTCCAACCAGTAGCCAAGCCGGTGCGAGGGCATCCACAGGCCGTTGTCCAGCACCGGCGCTTCGCTCTCGGCGGCGGGATGCCACAAGAGAAGGTAAAGCGCGCGCTCATCCAGGAAGAGGCTGTGGGTACCCAGGAACAAATCCTGGCCCCCAAAGTCCCAAAGCTGCACCTCACGGGCCGTCTGGCCCGGCGGCTTGGCAGCCAGAGGCAACTCGAAATGACGGACCACCACGCCGTGGGTGCTTGGCACTGCCGGTTCGAAGGCTTCGCCACACAGCCGCCGGCTCACCTGGGTTTTGCCCACCCGGCCATTGCCCAGCACGAAAAGCTTCACCTCGTCCATGGGCTCACTGCCATGGGTCTCCAGATCAGCTTGCCAGTCGGCCATGCGCCGCAGGCAGGAATCGCCGTTTCGACCGTGTGGCTCGCTTGAAGACAGCAGTTCGCGCGGCACCGTTGCCAGCGAATCAGCCGTCAGTTCACGCAGCATGGGCCAGTTCGTCGCCAGGGAGGCAGGAACGAAACCGCTCAGATCGGTGCCGAAAAGCTTGAGGCTTGCGAGTTCGTCCAGCCCCTCCAGTGCCTTCACGTCCGTAAGCTGGCCGCACCCACTCAGGTCCAGCATCTGCAGGCCGCTCAGCCCCGCCAGCGCCGTAACGTCCGCAAGCTGGCCGCACCCACTCAGGTCCAGCGTCTGCAGGCCGCTCAGCCCCGCCAGCGCCGTCAGCTTCGTGATCTGGTCGCACTCCCTCAGGCTCAGGTTCTGCAGGCCGCTCAGCGCCGTGAGCTCGGTGAGCTCGGTGAGCTGGCCGCACCAGCTCAGGCTCAGCGCCTGCAGGTCGCTCAGCCCCCTCAGCGCCGTCAGCTCCGTGAGCTGGCCGCAGCCATACAGGTCCAGCGTCTGTAAGCCGCTAAGCTCCGCCAGCGCCGTCAGCTCCGTGAGCTGGCGGCAGTTGCTCAGGTCCAGCGTCTGCAGGCCGCTCAGCCCGGCCAGCGCCGTCAGCTCCGTGAGCTGGCCGCACCAACTCAGGTTCAGCGTATGCAGGCCGCTCAGCCCCGCCAGCGCCGTCACCTCCTTGAGCTGGACGCACCAACTCAGGTCCAGCGTCTGCAGGCCACTCAGCCCCGCCAGCGCCGTCACCTCCTTGAGCTGGACGCACCAACTCAGGTCCAGCGTCTGCAGGCCACTCAGCCCCGCCAGCGCCGTCAGCTCCGTGAGCTGGCCGCACCGACTTAGGTCCAGCGTCTGCAGGCCACTCAGCCCCGCCAGCGCCGTCAGCTCCGTGAGCTGGCCGCACCGACTCAGGTGCAGGGTCTGCAGGCCCGTCAACGTGGACAACGCCGAAACGTCGCGCAGAAACTGGCATTCACTCAGATCCAGTTCCCTCAGACTTGCAGCCAGGCATTCGATGCTGCGTGGCAGGTCGCTGATGCGTAGCCCATGCAATGACAGGCTGCTCGCCTGGGTGGCCAATGCGTGCTGAATCCTGGCCTCGGCAATCGCATGCGCCTTTTCGTGACGTGACATCTGACCTCAGCTCCCATGGATTCCCGACCCTGGGTGGATTGTGGAGCGCGCAAGCGCGGCTCGGGTGGCCACGCCCTCGGCCGTATCCTCATTCCGACCATTGACAAGCGGCGAGAACGGCGAAGGTGCCGGGCAGCTGCGATCCCGCAACCGTGGCGCTCGCCATGTAGCACACTGGTGCTACATTCGCTTCAATGCCATAGGAAACGCCATGTCCACCACGACGATCCGTTTGCCTGATCCCTTGAAGCAGCGCGTGCAGAAGGCCGCGGAGCAGGCCGACATGACACCGCACAGTTTCATCCTCGAAGCCATTGCGGAAAAGGCGGAGCGCGCCGAGCAGCAAGCCAGCTTTGTGGCCGAAGCGCTGGCCCGCGAAGCGACCGTGCAAGCCACCGGGCACGCATTGGACTGGGCAGACGCGCGCAGCTGGCTGAAGTCCCGCACACGCACGACGGCTGGGCAGGCAAGGCGCGGCAAGAAGTGACGGCGGTCAAGCTGGCGCCAGAGGTCATCGAGGACCTCGAACGCATCGTCGCCCACCTGGAAGCGCACGAAGGCAGTGACCTCGACGACAGGGCGGACGAGATCATTTCGGCGCTGGACGTGTTGGCCCAGCATCCGATGATTGGCCGCCTGACCACCAGCGGCCTGCGTGAGCTGGTGATCGGCAAACGCACGCGAGGCTACGTCGCGCTGTACCGCTACCAGGAAGGGGACGACCTGATCCTGGTCTTGGCGATCAGGTCGCAGCGAGAAGCCGGCTACACGCGTGCCGACTGAGGCACAAGCGCCTCAGGCCAGGCGCACCGCCGAGAACGGCGGCAGCAGCGGGCCGCTGGGGCCGAGCTTCTGGAGCATCAGGGTTTCGATGATGGTCCAGTTGGCGTCGGTGAACATGCCGGCGACGACAAATGAGCGCAGCTCGGAGGCGCCGGTGGGTGCCAGCGAGATGGCGGCCCAGCCGATGGCCGGGTTGTTCGGCACGCTGTAAAAGGCACCTTTTTCGACCGTGAGCAGGCCATTGATGATCTGGTAGCTGCCCTGGCTGCCAAGGTGGCCTGCGTCGAAGACAAAGCTGATGCGCGCGAGCGCAAACGGGTTTTCGGACCACAGGAAATCGCCGGCCAGGCCGACCAGGGTTTCGATGTCGTCCGAGCCATGCCAGCCGGCCGGGCTGGAGGCCAGCTCGGCGACGTGCCTGGCGTGCGCGCCGTGCAGCAGGTCGGCTTGCGGTGCGCTGATCTTGCTGTCGCGCAGGAAGTGTTGCGGGGTACGGGATTGAACTGCGGAAGGCTGAGACATGCTGAGGTTCCTCTCCATGCATCCAGACGCGAAAGCGCGCGCCACGTACTGCAGATCAACATCCTCTGCAACGAGCTTACTGCGGCGGTGTGAAGGCGTCGAGACGGCGGGATCGCCTGTCTTGATGAAGAGTCCCCGCGCGACCTTATGCGGATTTCGGTGCCTGATGAGCGGAGCGCCCCCAGACCTGCCGCTTCGCGTCAGGCCCCCCCCGAGGGGGATGAGAAAACTTGGGGCGGCCCTGCGTTTTCTCATGAGGCGGCACCGTCCGCCGGCAGGAAGCGGGCCAGCACGCGCTTGAGCGCGTCCAGCTCGAACGGCTTGCCCAGCACGCCATTGGCGCCAGCCTCGGTGATGCGCTGCTGGTCCACGTCCAGCATGCTGGCGGTCCAGATGATGATGGGCAACCGGCCTGCCGGCCCGTGCAACTGGCGAATGGCGCGGCAGGCGGTGAGGCCATCCATCACCGGCATGCGCAAGTCCATCAGCGCCATGTCGTAGCCACCATGCGCAGCGGCCTGCATCGCGTCCGCGCCGTTGCCGAACACGTCCACCGTGAGCCCGAGCGCGGCCAGGTGCAGCATCGCGATCTGCTGGTTGACGGGATCGTCTTCGCCCAGCAGCAGGTGGCCGGAGAAGCGGCTGGGCAGCTTCAGCGGCAAGGCGGCCGGCCCGTCCTCCCGCTTCGCCTTCTCCAGGCTCACCGTGAGCCAGAAGCTGCTGCCCTGGCCGGCCTGGCTTTGCAGGCCCACCTCGCCGCCCATCAGCTCGGCCAGCTTGCGGCAGATCGCCAGGCCCAGACCGGTGCCGCTGTACTGGCGCGTGGTCGACAGGTCGGCCTGCGTGAAGGGCTCGAAAATGCTTTGCTGCCGCACCGACTCGATGCCGATGCCAGTGTCCTGCACCTCCAGCCGCAAGGTGGCGTGCGTGTCAGTCTCTGCCACCAGGCCAACACGCAGCGTCACCTGGCCGACGCGGGTGAACTTGATCGCGTTGGCCAGGAAGTTGATCAGCACCTGGCGGATGCGGCCCGGGTCGCCCAGCAACAGCTGCGGCACGCCAGGCGCCACCTCGCAGGCCAGCGCCAAGCCCTTGTCGCTCGCCTGGAAGGCCACCAGCTCCACGGCTTCCTGCGCAAGCTGCTGCGGGTCCAGCGGAATCTGCTCCAGCTCCAGCTTGCCGGCCTCGACCTTGGAGAAGTCCAGGATGTCGTTGATGATGCTGAGCAGGGTCTTGCCGCTGCGCGCGGCCGTCTCGGCGCACAGCCGCTGGTCGGGCCGCAGGTCGCTGGCCAGCAGGTACTGCAGCATGCCCAGCACGCCATTGAGCGGCGTGCGGATCTCATGGCTCATCACCGCCAGGAATTCGCTCTTGGTGCGGCTGGCGGCCACCGCCACCTCGGCCGCGAGATGCGCGGCATTCAGGCTGTCCTTCTGCGCGCTGAGCCGGCGGGAAAGCTCCTGTGCATCGGCCAGCGCCTTGTCCTTGGTCTGCAGCAGGAACAGCAGGTCGACCACCGGATCGTGCACCGCGAAGTCGTTCAGCGTCAGGCCGATGCGGCGCAGGCTGGCCATGGCGCCCACCCAGGGCGAGCCGAGGAAAAACACCTGCTCGCCCTGCACCACCATCTCGCCACGCAGTTGCAGCAACCCTTCTCGGTGGCGGAACACAAACAGCGCCTTCTCCCGCGCGGCGATGGCCTCAAAGTCCACCTGGGCCAGCACCGGCCGCACCAGCCTGAACTGCTGCGCCAACGCCGCGCCCGGCACCATCTCCGGGCAGACGCGACCCAGCACTGTGCCGACCTGCAGCAACCGAAGCTGCCGGTCCAGCACCATGTGGAAAGGAAACGCTGCAGCGAATTGCGCCGGCGTGAGGTTCAGCGAGGCAGCCGACATCACGCGGCCGGGTGTGCGGGCACCTCGATGTACTCGATGCGGAAGACGTCGTGGTCCTGCGGCCCGCGGAACGCGATCTGCCGCACCGTCACCGGCTGCCTGAAGCGCTGCCCCAGGCCCTCGATCAAGCCTATCACCATCGGCGCCATGCCCTGGCGCTCGCTGCGGTAATGCAGCAGCAGACCCTGCTCGCTTGCTGGCAGCGACTCGACCTCGAACGACGGCGGCCGCAAGTCGGGAAAGGTCATGCCGACGTGGCTGTGCAGGGTGTCGAGGTTGAGCAGGAAGGTCTTCAGGTCCGAGCCGGCCATCGCCAGCATCTCACCGTAGCCGACCTGCGCGGTGTAGAGCACCCAGTGCTGGCCGAAGGCTTCCAGCAGGGCATCGGCATCCATGCCCAGCAACTCGCTGGCGGCACCGACGAGTTTGAAGCTCAACTCGTCGGGGTAGCTGTCCATCGAGATGAACATCTCCTGTGCCACGCCGGCCCGCTGCAGAACCTGCCGCCAGGTGTCGCCGCCGAACCGCTGGACCACGAAATCTTCCAGGCCCTGGTTGACCAATCCGTACATGGACGCCTCTCCGCGGGCCCGGAACAGCGGCCCGCCGGTCCATCATCAGCCGCCCAGCCCCTTCGGGCCATCCGTAAGCGCCCTATTCCGGGTCGATCGGCGGCATCAATTCACGCTTGGCCCGCTACCTTTGCCTGGCCGCTGGCTTGGCCATGCCCGCCACCGCCCGGCGTGCGGATCACAAACACATCGCCCACGCCCATCTCCACCTGCCCGATGTGGCCCAGCACCTCCGTGCGCCCGTCGGCCCGCTGCACGAAATTCTCCCCCACCGCGCCAGGCTGGCCACCAGCCATGCCAAACGCGCCATGCTTGCGGCCATTGCTGAGGATGGACGCCGTCATCGGCCGCAGGAAGCGGACGCGGCGCTCGCCACCATCGCCGCCGTTCCACTGGCCGGTGCCCCCGGTGCCGGAGCGGATCTCGTAGGCATCCAGCCGAACCGGGAAGCGGAATTCCAGCACTTCGGGGTCGGTCAGCCGCGAGTTGGTCATGTGGGTCTGGACCACGCTGGTGCCGGCGAAACCCGGCCCCGCGCCGGAACCGCCGGAGATGGTCTCGTAGTATTGGTGCTCATCGTCGCCGAAGGTGAAGTTGTTCATCGTGCAGGGGCTGGCGGCCATCACGCCCAGCGCACCGTACAGCGCATTGGTGACGCACTGCGAGGTCTCCACGTTGCCGGCCACCACGGCAGCCGGGAAGCGCGGGTTCAGCAGGCAGCCTTCGGGCACGATGACTTCGATGGGTTTCAGGCAACCGGCGTTCAGCGGAATGGCGTCGTCCACCAGCGTGCGGAACACATAGAGCACGGCAGCCATGGTGATGGACCTGGGCGCGTTGAAGTTGTTGGGCTGCTGCGCGCTGGTGCCGGTGAAGTCGACCCGGGCCGAGCGCTGCTTCGCATCCACCGTCACCGCCACCCGGATCTCGGCGCCGTTGTCCATCGGCAGCGTGAACGATCCGGGCTTCAAGGCGGTGATCACGCGGCGGACCGATTCCTCGGCGTTGTCCTGCACATGCTGCATGTAGGCCAGCACCGTCTCGCGGCCGTACTGCGCCACCATCGCCTTCAGCTCCTGCACGCCCTTCTCGTTGGCCGCGATCTGCGCCCGCAGGTCCGCCAGGTTCTGCGCCGGGTTGCGGCTGGGGTACGGGCCGGACTGCAGCAGCGCGACCAGTTCGGCCTCGCGCAAGCGGCCTTGCGCGACCAGCTGGAAATTGTCGATCAGTACGCCCTCTTCCTCGATGCTTTGCGAGAACGGCGGCATCGAGCCCGGCGTGGTGCCGCCAATGTCGGCATGATGACCGCGCGAGGCGACGTAGAAGCTGGGCTTCACGTCGGCTTCGGCCAGGTACACCGGCGTGACGACAGTGATGTCGGGAAGATGGGTTCCGCCATGGTACGGGTCGTTAAGCACGTACACGTCGCCCGGCCGCATCTCGGGGTTACGCTCGACCACCGAGCGGATCGACTCGCTCATCGAACCCAGGTGCACCGGCATGTGCGGCGCGTTGGCAATCAGCTGGCCTTGCGGGTCGAACAGCGCGCAGGAAAAGTCCAGCCGCTCCTTGATGTTGACCGAGTAGGCGGTGTTCTGCAGCCGCAGGCCCATCTGCTCGGCAATGTTCATGAACAGGTTGTTGAAGACCTCCAGCATCACCGGATCGGCCACGGTGCCAGCCGCACGCAGGGCAGCACGCGGGCGAATGCGCTGGATCAGCAGCTCGCCCTGGGCGCTGAGGCTGGCCTGCCAGCCAGGGTCGATCACCGTGGTGGCGTTTTTCTCGGCGATCACCGCCGGGCCGGTGACCAGCGCGCCAGCGGCCAGCGTTTCG
>NZ_VIDT01000539.1 GCF_006519715.1 Ideonella azotifigens | reverse complement strand
GCGCCAGGCCACCCCGCAAGGCCAGGGCGCGGGTCCGGTGCGGGCGATGCACGGCTGGAGCGGCCATTCCACGAAACGCCCGTTACCGCGCCTGCACATCGGCAACGAAGCACCAGAAGCCTGGTCCGCACCGGCCCGTTCCAGCATCTTGCGTGAAGGCCTCTACGGCATTGCCGACAGCGCCGAGCGCATCGCGCAATTGCTGGGCGCCGGCCTGCGCCAACTGCAACTGCGCATCAAGCGCCCACCCAGCCTTGCCGGCACCGAAGCCGAACGCTGGCAGTCCAACTACCAACGAGAACTGCGCCAGTCCCTCGCCGCCTGCGACGCCGCCGGCGCCATCCTCTGGGTCAACGACCACTGGCAACTCGCCCTCGCCACCGGCGCCCAAGCCCTGCACCTCGGCCAGGAAGACCTGCTCGCGCTGAGCGAACCGGAACGCCGGCAACTCCGCCAGGCCCAGGCGAGCGGCATCGGCCTGGGCCTGTCCAGCCACAGTCCCTGGGAACTCGCCCGCGCCGCCGCATGGACCCCCGACTACATCGCCTGCGGCCCCGTCTGGCCGACGACGACCAAGGACATGCCGTGGCGCCCGCAAGGGCTGGACAACCTGGCATGGTGGGTGGTCAATTCGCCAGCGCCGGTGGTGGCGATTGGCGGGGTGCTGACGCCCGAACAGGCTGGTGCCGCCAAGGCGGCGGGCGCACACAGCGTCTGCGTCGTCAGGGGCTGGGGGCCGGAGCCGAGCGCAACGATGCCGGCATGGTTGGCGGCACTGACCGCACAGGCGCCCGCCCACGCGGAACGCCCGGACTGGCCGCATGCCACGCTGTCGCCAGCCAGCGCATGACCGCAATCTCGGCTTGCGACTACGATCACCCCTTCAACACAGAACAATTGGAACGAACATGGCCGACCTGGAACTGCTCCGTAAATTCACCTCCCAAAAAATGCCCGTCCGCCTCCTGGCCGCCGAAGAGTTCAAAGGCGCTCAGGCTTTGGCAGCCCTGGGCTACATCAAGCTCGCAATGCCGCCGGTGAATTCAGGGCGAGGCGCCTATGGGAAGCAGGATGCTGCGCTGGTGCTGGCGATCACACCGACGGGGAAGCGGGCGATTGCGGGCTGAGGTGCGCTGATTCTTGAGCTCAGCGCAGGGCGCGGATCGCCAGAAACGTCCATGAGGTCACATGAACAAGACGCCTCGTTTCACCGCGGTGTTCGCGGTACTTTTGGCGCTGAACGCTCCGGTTGGCGCATGGGCCAAAGTCAGCGTCTCGGTCATCCTCTGCTTTGAACCGAACGTTCGCGTCATCTCGCCCGGTGCAGCAGGGCACCTCGACCGCTTCGCAGAACGTTCAAGAGCCACTGGGGAACCTGTGGGCCTGTTCGCCACTACCGTTGGCGATGCAGACCTTGAGGTCCCAGCGGCCAGCGCAGCTCGAATCGATGACCTGGTGGCCGCGCTCGTCGGGCGAGGCATCAGGTTTCCTGCCACCCATGCCGACCGCATCGAAGCCTCTGCAAGCGACATGGGCTGCCCCGCACATCAACTCGCAATTGAGCTTGAGGCGCTGTTTCCTCACGACGGTTATCGATAGATTCAGGCTGTATTGAAGTTGCCCTCAGGCGGAAGGCGGGGACGGCGCCGCAACAGACACGCGCAAGGGATCTCTCGATAAGACTTGGGCAAGCTGACACAGGACCCATGGACCATGAGGTACTGAATTCACACATCTCACAGCCCGCGCTGTTGCATGAGTTACCTTCTACGTGCGGGCGGCCGCATCGATAGGTTCGCAGAACACCGCCGCTCATGACCCTGAACGCCCTGCCGCCGGCTTCAATCCGCCCGGCCACCCTCGCCGACTCCCAAGCCGTCTTCGAAGCCCACCAGGATTCGGTGCTGACGCTCTGCGCCGGTGCCTACACGCCACTGCAGATGCAGACCTGGTTCGAGGGCCGGACGCATCAGGTCCATTGGCCGGCGATTCAGGCGGGGCAGATCCTTGTTGCCGAGCGCGAGGGACGGGTGTTGGGCTTTGCGGGCTTTGTGCCGGGCGAGGTCACGCTGCTGTTCGTTCGGCCGGAAGCCGCGGGCTCCGGGCTGGGTGGGCAGTTGTTCCGGCTGGCCATGGCACAGGCCGAGATCGGCCACGACGGACCGCTCACCGTGGTCGCCACCCGCAACTCGCAGGGCTTCTACGAGCGGCACGGATTCGTGGCGAAAGAAGCTTCGTTTTTTGTTCGCGGTGCCGCCGAGCTGCGCTATGAAGTGGTGAACATGCAGCGCGCCGAGCGCTGAGGGGGCTTTACTGGCGCCGCAGCTTCAACCGCCACCCTTGCCCGCATCCCCCAGCAACAACGCCTGGCTGTAGCGCAGGAAACCGTCCAAATGATTCTGGATGATGCTCACGGTGATGGGCAGTTGCAGGGCCTGGTAATCGTGCACGGCGATGTTGCGGAAGCCGACCATGCGCTTGAGTTCATCGGCCAGTGGCGCTTCGATCCAGCCGCCTTGCGCCAGCAGCGCGAACACGTCGCGGGCGCTTTGAGGCACCCCAAGGCGCTCGCGGCGGACCATGTGCTGGCCCATGTCCAGTGCGGCTTCGCAGGCGCGCTGGATGTTCAGGATGGCTGCGTCCTGGCGGGTGAAGTTGGTGGCGAAGCTGGCCGGGTCGGCGGCGTATTCCTCGCGAGCGCGGCGCACGCAGCGCTCGATCGCGGCGGCCTTGTTGATCAGCACGTCATCGGCCATACACGGTTCCCTCTGCCTGGATGTCTGCCAGCAGGCCGGCGCGCGCCTGGTCCAACTCGGTCTTCTCGCTCAGGATCGCCGCTTCGTAGAGGGCGGCCTGTGCGTCCAGCGCCCACCAGCGCTGCCCGGTGGTGATGACCTGGTACTGCATAACGGTAGAGGCTGCGCGCAGGTCCAGCAGGTCGACCGGGCAGCCGCTCAGGTCTGCCAGGTCGCCGGCCAGTTCCCACAGGACCAGCGGTTCGACCTGGCCTGCCACCAGCACCGCCATGTCGAGATCGCTTTGCGGCCCTGCCGTGCCCTGGGCGCGACTGCCAAAGACGTACACGGCCAGGAGCCCAGGCAAACGGTCTCGCAGGGTTGACACCAGGGCCTCGCGGGGCAGGGGCAGCGGAATTTGAGAGGCAGCCAACATGGTTCGCGTTGCGTGTGATGCCGGTAAGGGCGTTGTCCACTCGGGTCAGGCAGCATTGTCGACCCATCAGGCACAAGCAATGGCCTCACCCCGGCCCCAACGCCCCACTCAAGTCCCCCATCGCCGGAAAACCATTCGCCTTCAGCCCCTGGTCGCGCTCGACCACGCCGGGCAGCGGGTCCAGGCCCCAGCGGCGGGTGATGAAGCGCAGGATGGAGGCGGTGTCGTACTGGGTCTTGTCGACGAAGCCTTTGCGAGCGAGCGGGGAGACGATGAGCGCCGGGATGCGGGTGCCGGGGCCCCAGCGGTCGCCCTTGGGCACGCGGGCGTGGTCCCAGAAGCCGCCGTTTTCGTCGTAGGTGACGACGATGAGCATGTGCGGCCACTGCGGGCTTTGCTGGAGCCGTGCGATGACTTCGGCGATGTGGGCGTCGCCGTCGGCGACGTTGGCGTAGCCGGCGTGCTGGTTGAGGTTGCCCTGCGGCTTGTAGAAGGTCACGTGCGGCAGTTGGCCAGCGGCGGCATCAGCCAGGAAGCGGCTGTCGAAATCGCGCAGGTGCTCGGCGCGGTAGGCGGCGTGCCGCTGCGGATCCATCGTGGCGTAGTAGTTGAAGGGCTGGTGGTGCGGCTGGAACTGCGCGGTGCCGCCGTAGATCTGCGTGCGCGCCTCGGGCGTGCCGGCGCTGGTCGCCGCCCA
>NZ_VIDT01000538.1 GCF_006519715.1 Ideonella azotifigens | reverse complement strand
GCTCGTGATGCTCGCCACCCGCCTCTGAGACCCCCCGTCCGGAACCCGCGCAGGAGAACACCACCATGTCCACCAGCTCCCCTTCCGCACCCGCCGCCGTCACGGTGAACGACGAGCGCGTCGTCGCCCTCGCGCAGTCGATCAAGTCGGTGTATGTCTTCGAGGCCCCGGTGCGCATCTGGCACTGGATCAACGCGCTCGCCATCACCGTGCTGGCCATCACCGGCTACTTCATCGGCTCGCCGCTGCCCACGCAGCCCGGCGAGGCCAGCGCAAACTACCTGATGGGCTACATCCGATTCGCGCATTTCGCGGCCGGCTACCTGCTGGCGGTGGGCATCCTCGGCCGCCTCTACTGGGCCGCAATGGGCAACCACCACGCGCGCGAGCTGTTCTGGGTGCCGATCTTCCAGCGCGCCTACTGGGCCGAGATGTGGGGCATGGTGAAGTGGTACGCCTTCGTCAGCGCCCGGCCCGGCCGCTATGTGGGTCACAACCCGCTGGCGCGCTTCGCGATGTTCTTCGGCTTCTTCCTGCTGACGCTGTTCATGATCGTCACCGGCTTCGCGCTGTACGGTGAAGGTTCACAGATGGGCTCTTGGCAGGAACGGATGTTCGGCTGGGTGATCCCGCTGTTTGGCCAGTCGCAGGACGTGCACACCTGGCACCACGTGGGCATGTGGGGACTGATCTGCTTCGTGATCATCCACGTATACGCCGCAATCCGCGAAGACATCATGGGCCGCTCGAGCGTGGTCAGTACCATGATCTCCGGCCACCGGACGTTCAAGGACTGACATGAGCCACCCGGCTGACCGCGACAACACCATCACGGTGCTGGGCATCGGCAACCTGCTGTGGGCCGACGAAGGCTTCGGCGTGCGTTGCATCGAAACGCTGCAGCAACGCTGCGAATTCGCGCCGCACGTGCAGCTGATCGACGGCGGCACGCAGGGTCTGTACCTGATCCAGCATGTGCAGCAGGCGGGCAGGCTGCTGATCTTTGATGCGATCGACTACGGCCTCGCACCGGGCACGCTCAAGCTGGTCGAGAACGACGAGGTGCCACGCTTCATGGGCGCGAAGAAGATGAGCCTGCACCAGACCGGCTTTCAGGAAGTGCTGATGCTCGCACTGCTGACCGAGCAGTACCCGAAAGACGTGCTGCTGATCGGCTGCCAGCCTGAAGAGCTGGAGGACTACGGCGGTAGCCTGCGCCCTGTCGTGCGCAGCGCGATGGAAGACGCACTGGCCCTCGGCATCGACACGCTGCGGCGCTGGGGCGCACAACCGGTGCCGCGCATGCGGCCGCTGGCCGAACACGAAAGCGTCGGCTTCGCCCAGCTCGAACTCAGGCGCTACGAAGGCGAGCGCCCGCCCGAAGCGGTGGCCTGCCGCGTCGGCGACGAACGTTTTTTCCCGGCCTGAGCATGTGCATCGGCATCCCCATGCAGGTGGGCAGCACCGAACCAGGTCACGCGCTGTGCAGTGGCCGCGGCGAAAGCCGCCGCGTGCGCACCGCGCTGGTCGGCGACGTAGCGCCTGGCGAATGGCTGCTGGTCTTCATCGACAGCGCGCAGGAACGGCTGGAGCCGCAACGGGTGGCGGAGATCAACGCCACGCTCGACCTGCTGCAGGCCGCGATGAAGGGTGACGCACAAGACCCCGCCAACGCCGCGTTCGACCTGCCCTCGCGCTGGACGGCTGCGCAACTGCGCGCGTTGTCCGGCGCGCCTGCCCTACCCACCCCGGAAAGCATTCCATGAGCACCAACAAACAAGGCTCCGAAACCCTGGTCAAGCTGCCCGTGCAGGCGCCGAAGGTCGTGACCTCGGCACTCATCGAGCGGCTGGTCGAACAGTTCGGTGCGAGCTGGGTCGACGAGACCAACATCGACGCCTGGGCGGCCGAAGGCGGTGACCGTGTCGTGCTGTTCGCCGGCGACCCGGTGCAGTTCCCCGAGGGGCTCGACGTGGCCGTGGTGCTGCCCGAACTGCAGCGCAGCCTGCCTGGCCGCTTCAAGGTGGGCGTGGTGCCACGCGAGCGCGAAGACAAGGTCGCCCGCCGCTTCGGCTCCCAGCGCTGGCCCACGCTGCTGTTCCTGCGCGACGGCCAGTACGTCACCACCGTGAGCGGCATGCACGACTGGGAGGTGTTCATCGAGCGCGTGACGCAGGCGCTGGCGATGCCGGTCTCGCGCGCACCGACCATCGGCATCCCGGTGGTCAGCGCCGGCGCCGGCGACGCGTCCTGCCACTGAACTGAAGAGGACCCTCGCATGAAAGACTTCCCCATTCCTGTGGTGGCCATCGGCATCGGCCCGGGCAGCCAGCCCGAAGAAGAAACGCTCGACTACCTGCCCATGCCACAGGGCATGGAGACCTTCCGCGCGCCGCTGTTGCCCGAGCCGGAAGACGTGGCCGGTTGCCATCGGGCACACCGCGCGCTGCGCGAGGCGCTGGCCCAGCTCGACCGCGTGCGCCAGGGCGGCGCCAACCTCGGAGTCGACCTGACCGGGTTGCCGGTGGCCGACCGCCAGCTCATCAACCAGGTGCTCGGCGAAGGCGAGGTCAGCGCGGTCGTGACCGGCGGCGACTCGGGCTACGAGGTGCGTGTGCAGGAGTCGGTGTTTGCTGGCGTGTGGCGCGTGGTGTGCTCGGTGAACGGCGTGGTCAGCTCCGACGTGATCGAACTCGGCGCGGTGCCGCAGGCGCTGAAGACCGCCGCGCTCGAAGACGTGCTGCCGACCATGCCACGCTGGCAAGGCGCCCTGCCCCCGAACGTACAGAACGCTCCGACGCTGCTGTCCGAGATCGAAGACCAGTGGCACGCCTGGCGTGCCGGCCAGCCGGCACAGGTGGTCAACCTGACGCTGCTGCCGATGTCGGTCGAAGACATCGGCTTCCTCGACCACCACCTCGGCACCGGTCGCGTGTTGATCCTGTCGCGCGGCTATGGCAACTGCCGCATCACCAACACACGCATGCCGAACTGCTGGCGTGTCGTGTACTACAACTCGCAGGACGTGGTGATCCTCAACACCGTCGAAGTGGTGGAACTGCCGGACGTTGCGCAGGCCGCGAAAGAAGACCTCGATGACTCCCACGAGCGGCTCGGCGAAGTGCTGACCTGGGTGGAGGGCGCATGAACGGCGCGCGGTTCGAAGGCAGTTATCTCGGCAACCTGTCCAAGCTGCCGGCCGGTGCGCGCCTCGAATGCAAGATCTGCTGGTGGGTGTACGACCCGGCGCTCGGCGACCCGGTCTGGCAGGTCGAGCCCGGCACGCCGTTCAGCGGCCGGCCCTCGCACTGGCGCTGCCCGCAATGCGATGGCGACGCCGAGCAGTTCATGGTGCTGGCAGACACCGACTGACACCTCATGAGCCCGCACCCCGCACCCGTCGACCGCCTGAGCGCCCGCGTGGCCGAGCTGGCCGCGCTGTTCACGACCGTTGCACACACGCGCATGGCCGGCATGCCGGTGTTGAACACGGCCTTGCAGGTCGAGGCCATCGGCTTCGAGTGCCTGCCGGCGGGCGAGGGTGAGCCGGCGGGCCTGGGCATTCTGGTCACGCCGTGGTTCATGAACCTCGTGCGCCTGCCTTTGCAACGCGAAGACTCGGCCGCTCAGGTCGGCCGCACCCACGAAGAGCCGCTGGCAGGCCAGCGCTTCGAGTTCATCGGTGCGCACGAAGCGGCGCTCGGTGCATTTTGTGCGTGCTCGCTGTTTTCGCCGATGTTCGAGTTCGCTGACCAGTCCACTGCGCGCGCCACCGCGCTGGAAGTGCTGGCACAGCTGCGCAGGCCGCCGTTGCCGGCCGTGCGCACCGAGCCCTTTCCGGCACGCCGCTCGTTCCTGTTCGGCCGCAGTGCCGCGTCCGA
>NZ_VIDT01000537.1 GCF_006519715.1 Ideonella azotifigens | reverse complement strand
GCACGGCGCTTCTGCCGGCCTTGCCGCCACCGCGCCGCGCGCCGTTGCCCGACAGGCTGGCCGCGATCATGGCCGCCAGCAGCACCACCAGCCAGGAGAAGTACAGCCAGAGCAGGAACAGCGGGAAGGCCGCGAACGCGCCGTAGACGGCCTTGTAGGTGGGCAGCTTGACCAGGTAGGCCGCGAAGCCGCGTTTGCCCAGTTCCAGCGCGGTGCTGGCCAGCAGTGCGCCGAAAAAGGCATGGCCCAGCGGCACCTGGGTGTTGGGCACGAAGCGGAACAGCGCCGTCAGCGCGGCCAGGAACAACAGCGCCGGCCCCAGGTCGAGCACGAAATGCAGCGACGGCGGCAGCGCACCGATCAGGCCCATGGAGGCGCCCAGCAGGTAGGAGCTGGCCCACAGGCTCAAGCCCAGCACCGGCGGGCCCACGGCCAGCATCAGCAGGTACAGCCCCACACGTTTGAAGAACGGCCGGTTGCGCCTGACCTGCCACATCTGGTTGAGCGCGTTTTCCACCGTGAGCAGCATCGCCACGGCCGTCACCAGCAGGAACAGCGAGCCCAGCCAGGTCAGGCTGCCGGCATTCGCGGCGAACTGATTCAGGTACTTCAACACCGTGCGCGAGATGTCCGCCGGCAGCAGGCCCTTGAGCACGTAGTCGTCGATCACGCCTTCGAGCCGGCCGAACATCGGCACGCGGGTGAACAGCGCAAAGCTCACGGCCAGCAGCGGCACGGCGGACAGCAGGCTGGTGAAGGTCAGGCTGCCAGCCACCTGCACCAGGCGCTCCTTGCGGGCGCGTTGAATCGTGCGTCGGATCAGGCTGAACATGCGGGGCGGAACACGCGGCGAAAGCTGGCGAAGCCGCAATTGTGCGGGCGCTTCCTGCGGGGGCTTCGCCGGCCGGGTCAGAATGCTTGCCGATGAAGCCGCTGAACTTCCTGGTGCCCTTCCTGGTGCCGTTCCTGGCCTTGCTGCTGTGCGAAGCGCATGCAGCCGGTGACCCCGTGGCCGGCAAGGCGGCGTTTGCGCCCTGTGCGTCCTGCCACCAGGTCGGCCCTTCGGCGCGCGGCGGCTTCGGGCCGCAGCTCAACGGCATCATCGGCCGGCCGGCAGGCACCACCGCGGACTACACCTATTCGGCCGCGATGAAAAACTCGAGGATCGTCTGGACCGAACAGACGCTGGCGGCCTTCATCAAGGACCAGGACAGCGTGGTGCCGGGCACCAGGATGCGCTTTGCCAGCTGGGGCTACGGCGACCAGAAGATCGCCGACCTGCTGGCCTACCTGCGCAGCTTCCCGCCAGCCAGGTAGCCCTGGTTCCGGCTGCGCCTGGCGGCTGCGGCGCAAGCTGTTAGAAACCTGTCGAAAGCCTGTCGTAGGTGGAAACCGACGCACGCTTGGGAGGGCGGTTTCCTACATTGGTGTACCGCAATTCAGCATTCCATGCGGACCCAACCCATGACAGACCAAAACCTAGCCCGCGGCGTGTTCCTGGCCGCCGTTTCGCTCGCCTTCGGGCTGGGCGCGTACATGCATTACCCCCTGGGAACCTTCAACCGCGCAGGCCCCGGTTTGTTCCCGCTGATGGTCAGCAGCCTGCTGCTGGTCATCGCGCTGGCGATGATCGTGCGCTCGCGTTTCGTCGCGCCGATCGCCATGCACTTCAGCGTGAAGAACATCGGCCTGCTGATGGTGGCGCTGTGCGGCTTTGCCACCCTCTCCAAGCTGCTGGACATGGCGGTGGGCATCACCTTCATGGTCTTCGTGGCGGGCTTCGCGGCCACCTCGTATTCCTTCAAGCGCAACTGCATCATTTCCGCCAGCCTGATCGCCGTTGCGTTCGGCTTCCAGCACCTGCTCGGCCTCAACCTTCCGCTGTTCTGATGGACATCCTGCACAACCTCGCTTTCGGCTTCGGCCAGGCGCTGACCTTCCAGAACCTGATGTATTGCGCCATCGGGTGCACGGTCGGCACGCTGGTCGGCCTGCTGCCCGGCCTCGGCCCGCTGGCCACCATCAGCCTGCTGCTGCCGCTGACCTATTCCATCCCCACCGGCGGCGCGCTGATCATGCTGGCCGGCATCTACTACGGGGCCCAGTACGGGGACAGCGTGAGCGCGATCACGATGAAGATCCCGCACGCCAGCAGCATCGTGGCCTGCATCGACGGCTACGCGATGACGCTCAAGGGCAAGACCGGCCTGGCGCTGTTCACCGCCGGCGTGTCGAGCTTCATCGGCGGCACCGTGTCCATCATCGTCATCTCCTGCCTGGCGCCGGCGCTGGGTGAAGTGGCGCTGCTGTTCGGCCCGGCCGACTACTGCGCGCTGATGCTGGTGGGCTTCGTTTGCGTGAGCTTCGTGACCACCGGCAGCCTGCTCAACGGCCTGGCCATGTGCCTGATCGGCGTGCTGCTCGGCCAGGTGGGCACCGACGTGACCAGCGGCATGCCGCGCTACACCTTCGACCTGCCTTCGCTAGCAGACGGCGTGGGCCTGGTCAGCGTGGCGCTGGGCTGCTTCGGCATTGCCGAGATCACCAAGAACCTCGACGAGAAGCAGCAACGCACGCCCTTCAACGGCGCGATCAAGCTGATGCCGACCTGGCCGGAGTTCAAGCGCATCATCCCCAGCGCGCTGCGCGGCAGCATCGTGGGCTCGGCGCTGGGCATCCTGCCCGGCGGCGGCCCGGTGATCGCCCAGTTCGCGGCCTACGCGCTGGACAAGAAGGTCAGCAAGTACCGCCACGAGATTGGCGACGGCGCGATCGAAGGCGTGGCCGGCCAGGCCGCGGCAGACGAAGCGGCAGCCCGCACCAGCTTCATCCCGCTGATGAGCATCGGCATCCCGGAGAACCCGGTGATGGCGCTGATGATGGCCGCGTTCATCATCAAGGGCATCCAGCCGGGCCCGAACATGATCACCGAGCACGCCGACCTGTTCTGGGGCCTGGTGGCCAGCATGTGGATCGGCAACTGCTTCCTGCTGGTGCTGAACGTGCCGCTGGTGCGCTACTGGCTGTCGGTGTTCAAGATCCCGTACTACGCGCTGTTCCCGGCCATCCTGTTCTTCTGCTGCATCGGCACCTACAGCGTCAACAACAACCTGGACGACATCTTCATCACCTCGGCCTTCGGCCTGGGCGGCTATGTCTTCATGCGCCTTGGCATGGACGCTGCGCCGCTGATGCTGGGCTTCATCCTCGGCCCGATGCTGGAAGAGAACTTCCGCCGCGCGATGCTGATCAGCCGCGGGCACTTCGGGGTGTTCGTCGAGCGGCCCATCAGCGGCACGCTGATCGGGCTGATCGCAGCCTTCATCGTCTGGCAGCTGGTGGTGTTCTTCCGCAGCTCAGGAGGCGGCAAGCAGGCCGCGGCGGAAGCCGGTGGACACGGCCCGGCCGAAGAGATCAAGACGGCCTGAGCCAGGTCCCAGCGCCCCCGAAACTGCCCGCGCCTGCGGGCAGTTCTTTTTTCAGGACGGCACGGCGGCTGCGAACGGGAACATCAACAGCACCCGCATGCCGCGCTGCCCATGCGCCGAGGGTTCGATCTTCGCCTCGGCGCCATGCAGCCGCGCAATGTCGGCCACGATGGCCAGGCCCAGGCCGCTGCCAGGGCTGCTGGCGTCCCGCCCGCGCCGGAAGCGCTGCCACAGCGCGTCCAGGTTGTCCTGCGGCACGCCGCGGCCGTCGTCCTCCACGCTGAGCCAGCTGCGGCCTTCGCGGGTTTCAGTGCGCACGGTGATGCTGGTGCCTGCGCCGGCGTGGCTGATGGCATTGTCGATCAGGTTGCCAATGGCTTCTTCGAGCAGCATGGCGTGCCCTTCGACCCAGGCCGGCTGCAGCTCGAAGCCCAGGTCCTGCCCGGCTTCCAGTGCCGGCCGCAA
>NZ_VIDT01000536.1 GCF_006519715.1 Ideonella azotifigens | reverse complement strand
ATCACCGTTCACCCCGCCGACTGCATGGTGCGCGAATACTTCGCCCAGCGGCTGCAGCAGCATTCCCGCGAGTCCGACCTGCGCGGCTCGGCGCGCCTGCCCACCAGCCCGGCCGACCTGATGCTGCGCATGGTGAACTACATGGTGGACAGCTACCTGGAGCTGCGCCGCCTGCTCACCCGCCACCTCGGCACGCTGCAGGCCGAGCTGCTGAAGGCCAACAGCCGCTTTGCCGACTGGCAGCTCATCCTCAGCTCACGCGAGGCACTGCACCTGCTGGAAGACACCTGCGAGGACCAGCGCAGCGCGATCCAGGAATGGATAGACGCGCTGGACGAATGGCCGGAGGCCGCTTCGGTCGCAGAGCGGCGCGAGCGCGAGCTGTTGCGGGTGCGCTCGCGTGACGTGCTCGAGCACATCGAGCGCGTGCTGAGCCATGTGCGCCGGCTGGAGCAATCGGCCGAAGCCGCGGTGCAGATGCACTTCTCGGCCCTGGGCCAGCGCACCAACGACATCATGCGCACGCTGACCGTGCTGACTGCGATCTTCCTGCCGCTGAACCTGATCACCGGCATCTTCGGCATGAACTTCGAGTGGCTGCCGCTGATCCACAAACAGGACGGCTTCTGGATCGCCGTGGCCGTGATGCTGGGCATCGGCATCGGCCTGGGGCTGTTCTTCTGGCGCAAGCGCTACCTGGGTACGCGCTCCCGTCAGTAGGCCGCGCAACCGCGCGGGTCAGGCCACCACGGCGGCATCCACCAGCACCCGACCATCCAGCAGCCGCAACACGCGCGACGCCTGCGCCGCGTGGAACGGCGAGTGGGTGACCATCACCAGCGTCGTGCCCTCGGCGTTCAGCTCGCGCAGCAGCCGCATCACCTCCTCGCCATGCGCGCTGTCAAGGTTGCCCGTCGGCTCGTCGGCCAGCAACAGCGCGGGCCGCGAGACGATGGCGCGCGCGATCGCGACCCGCTGCTGCTGACCGCCGGAGAGCTGGCTCGGGCGATGGCCAGCGCGATGGCTCACCCCCAGGCGCTCCATTGCCTCGCCCACCCGCAGCGTGCGCTCGCGCGACGCAAGTTCGCCATACGCCAGTGCAAGGCCGATGTTCTCGGCCACGGTCAAATCGTCCAGCAGATTGAAGCTCTGGAACACGAATCCGATGCGACCTCGGCGCAGCTTGTGCAGCGCCCGCTCGGACCAGCCTGCCACATCCTCGCCGTCGAACCAGTAGTGGCCGCTGCTGGGCACATCCAGCAAGCCCAGCAGGCCCAGCAGTGTGGACTTGCCGCAGCCTGAAGGCCCGGTGATGGCCAGGTATTCACCCGCATCGATCTCCAGGTCGATGTGGTCCAGTGCCGTCGTCTGCACCTCCCCACTCCGGTAGACCTTGCTCAGTTGGCTCATTTTGAACATCGTGAAGTCCTTGCAATTGATGGATCAGCGCTGCAGCCTCAGCGCCTGCGCGGTGGCAAACGCCCGATAGCTGGAAGTGAGGACGCGCTCGCCAGGCGCCAAGCCCGCCAGCACCTCGATCTGGCCGGCGGCCCGGCGGCCCAGCCGCACTGCGCGGCGCTCGGCTTGTGCGCCTTCGGCGTCCACGACAAACACCCAGGCGCCGCCCGTGTCCGCATAAAAAGCACCATCGGGCAACAGCAGGGCAGGGGCGGGTCGCCCCAGGCGCACGGAGGCGGCCAGGGTCTGGCCGGCGGACAGCTGGGCTTGCATGGCTGCGGGCACGCTGGCGTCGAACTGCAGCTCGACACGAAAGCGCCCGTTTTGCACCTGTGGGTCGATGCGTGCCACCTGCATCGGCCAACGGCGCTCGCCCATTTCGACCTGGGCCGCCAGGCCCACTGCCACCCGGCCCAGATAGAACTCGTCGACGGCCGCCGACAGCAGGAACCGGTCGGCGCTGTCGATTCGCCCCAAGCGGTCGCCGGCCTTCATGGTGGCGCCCACCTGGGGAGCAAAGCCTGTCAAACGGCCATCCGCAGGCGCACGCAGCGCCAGGGCACCGTCGTCCCGCATCAGCTGCAGCCGCCGACTCAAGCCTTCCACCGCCCGCGCCATCTCGGTCACCGACTGGCTGCGGGTTCGCTCTTCGGCCTCGCTGTCGGCCTGTTGCTGCGCCAGCATTGTTCGCAGTTGCGCCAGTTGATCGGCCGAATCCTCCGCCGCAGCGGCCGAGACAAAACCTTGCCGGGCCAGATCCACCGTCCGCGCATGCGCTTTCTCCTGGCGCACCAGCTCGAAGCTGCGCTGCTGAAGCTCTCGCTGCAACAACGCATGGCTGGCCACCCATTGCGCCCTCAAGCCGGACAGATTGGCCAATTGCTGCGCCACCTCGGCCGATCGGGCCATCAGTTCCAGCTCCCTCTGTGGGTTTGACAGGCGCAGCAGTTCATCGCCGCGCCTGACCCGTGTCCCATCAGCCACCAGCACCGCATCCACCCGCCCGCCCTCCGTCGTGTCCAGCATCACCGACTGCTGAGGCGCCACCGTCGCACTGAGGCTCAGCTCATCATGGAAGGTGCCGTTCGCCACCAAGCCCAGGTCCACGTCCGCAAGCCTCACGGACACGCCGGGGCTGCGCGCTTGCCACAGCCAACTGGCGCCCCAGAGCACCAGCAACGCCATGCAAAGCGCAGCCAGCCGCCGCAGCCAGCGCAAGTGCTGGCTGATCGGCACGACCCGGTCCATGGCCGCGCCGCTCTGCGGGCCGCCGGCAGTGCGCAGTTCCGCCGCGGTCATGCCGGCTCGATTGCAAGGGCCTGCGCAGGCCGCAGGCGAAAAGCGGCCAGCAGATGCCGGGTCACCGCCAGCCCCGCCACCAACGTGAGGATCAGGCAAGCCAGCAGCATGGGCCATGCCCCCAGCGGCACACGCACCGCGAACTGGCTCAGGTACCACTCGCCGGCCCACCAGGCCAACGGCAGGCCCACCACAACGCCGGCCGCAGCAGCCCCGGCAAACTCCCTCAGCAACAGAAGTGCCACATCCCGGCGTCCGGCGCCATGCAGCTTGCGCAGCACGATCTCGCGCTGCTTCATCCTCAGGGTGTGCGCTGCCATCGCATACAGGCCCACACCGGCCATCAGCAAGGCCACCAGGCCCGCCACTGCAATCAGGCCTGCCATGCGCCGATCATCCCGGTACTGCACGGCCAGTTGCTCGGCCACGGGCGAGGCCACGACGGTTTCCTCCGGCACCCATTGCGCCACCCAGGCGGGCAGCGCCTGACGGGTGGCTGCGGCATCGCGCGTCCACAGCGTGAGCGCAGCTTGCCGCAGCGCAGTCAGATCGAACAAGGTGGGCACATGCGGCTCGCGTGCGCTCTCCAATCGAAGATCGGGCACCACCGCCGCCACCGTTTTTGCAGGCGAGCCTTGCCTGAGCGCCGATTGCAGCACCTGGCCAATGGCCGCCTCGGGGCTGGCAAATCCCAGCGCGGCCACGGCGCTGCGGTCCAGCACCACCGCGCCGCTCTGCGCCTCGACACGATGGTCCGCAGAGAGACGCCCCGCCAGCAGCGGCACGCCATAGGTCTCGAAGAATCCCGGGCCGATGCGGCTCGCAATGCGCATCGCCACCACCCGACCTCCTGGCCGCTGGAACTCGCCCGAAAAACCGAGCTGGTTGCGCCCGGGCAGATCCGAACTGCTGGTCACCCGCACCACCCCCGGTAAACGTGCCAAGGACGCCAGCAGCAGGTCCGGCCCAGGCGCCACGGTCTGCTCGGCACCCGAAAGCAGCCCGGCCAGTTCGCCATCTGGCAGGTCCAGGCCCCAGCGCCCCTGCAATTGATAGCCCAACTCCCTTTCGCCGGCCAGCCAGCCCTGGGCCGCCACCGTCAGCGCCACCGTCGCCAGCCCCGCCGCTGCACCGAACTGCACCGCGGT